>DASUMF010000270.1:0-6510 GCA_036277835.1 Acidimicrobiia bacterium | reverse complement strand
GTTCCGCGTGATGCTGGAGCGCCACATCGACTTCGACGTCGTCGAGATCGACGACGCCGGCGCCCACCCGCAGCTCTTGCTCGGGGCGGTCGACGTGCAATCGGGCGCGTTCCGCGCCTTCGACAGCCGGCGCGACCGGATCACCGCCGAGTCCGTGCTCGCGTCGGCGGCGATCCCGACCCTGTTCCGCGCCGTCACCGTCGACGGCGCGTCGTACTGGGACGGGCTGTTCTCGCAGAACCCCCCGGTGCGCGAGCTGCTCGACTCCCGTCCCGACGAGCTCTGGGTGGTGCAGGTCAACCCGCGTGGGCGTGCTGACGTTCCCGAGACCCTGCTCGACATCGAGGACCGTCGCAACGAGCTCTCGGGCAACCTCTCGCTCTACCAGGAGCTCGCGTTCGTCGAGAAGGTCGACGAGTTGCTCGAACAAGGTGCGATCGTGGGCGACCGCTACAAGCAGGTGATGGTGCGCGTGATCGAGCTCCCTGCGGAGCACCTGCAGCGCGTTCGCGGCCCCGCATCGAAGCTGAACCGCGACCCCGCGTTCCTCGAGGCGCTCGTCGACCTCGGGCGGGGTCAGGCCGACCGATTCCTGCAAGCGCTCGCCTTCGAGCAGCGCTGGCGCGCCGGCGACGTCGACGCGCTCGTCGACGGCTTGGAACCGACGGTGACGCTCAGCATCGACCCCGTGTTCGACGTCGCCTCGCGGGCTGCGAGCGGCGCCGAACGCGTCAGGGCGTTCGCGGCAGCCCTGCTCTGCGACTCGGTGCAGGTCGACACCGCCCACAAGCAGATCGCGGGTGACCGTGTGACCTGGTCGATCCGGGTGCGCCACGCCGACCGCGACGTGCGCGGCACCGCGGAGGTCACGTTCGGGCCAAAACGCGTGTCGAGCCTGCGAGTGCGCGCCGATCCCTAGCCTGCGGCGGCCTTGCGCTTGCGGAGCACCTCGAGTGCGTCGTCGGCGTGCTTGTCCATGTTGGACTCGCTGTTGATCACCGCGAGCACGCGGCGGTCGGTGTCGATCACGAACGTCGCCCGCTTGCTGACGGGCACCAACGAGCGCTTCACGCCGAACTGCTTCGCCACCACCTTGTCGGGGTCCGACAGCAGCGGGTAATCGAACGAGTGCTTCTCGCTGAACTTGTGCTGCTTCTCGACCGAGTCGGCGCTGATGCCGAGACGCCGCCCACCGACCGCCTCGAACTCGGAAGCCAGATCGCGGAAGTGGCAGCTCTCCTTCGTGCACCCGGAGGTCATGGCCTTCGGATAGAAGAACAGCACGACGGGGCCCTTCGCCAGCTCGTCGGAGAGCTTGAGCATGCTGCCGTCGTCGGTCGCGAGCTCGAAGTCGGGAGCGAGATCACCTGTGTCCATGAGCGCACCCTAACTGGCGATTCGGGCACGCGCGTGGGGCGCGCCGAGCACGGCGCGCCCCATCGTGCGTGGTTCCCTGCCGACGTTGCTCAGTAGCGATACGCGCTGCTCGAGCCGGCACCGATGAGCAGGCTCACGACCGTGCCGAGCGGCAGGATCGCCCAGTAGCTCAGGGCCGCTCCCACGTTCCCGAAGAACAGCATCAGCAGCCACGTCACCGGGAAGGTGAGGACGAGGAAGACGACGAACAGCAGCGCCAGCGAGGCGAGGCTCGCGAGCAGGTTCTCGATGATCTTCATGTGGACACCCCTCAATAGGTCGAGACGAACGACGACCGAGCGTACGTATCGGACGCGCCGTGCGCGCGCATGCCTCGCGGTGTGGCTGGGTACGGAGCGATCCACCGCCGACCCCGGGAACAGCCGATGACGAGCTCTCCGCGCCTTCGCGAGGCACCGACCCTGCGTCGATCGCACGACGACGTGCCGGGCATCGCACGACGGCGCGCGGGAAGGGGCTTCTCGTACCGGTGGCCGGACGGGACGCACGTCGACGACCCCGACGTGCTCGAACGGGTGCGCGCGCTCGCGGTTCCCCCCGCATGGACCGACGTGTGGATCTGCCCCTCTGCGAACGGGCACGTGCAGGCGACGGGCCGCGACGCGGCAGGGCGAAAGCAGTATCGCTACCACGTCGACTGGCGTGCGGCACGCGAGCTGGCCAAGTTCGGTGCGTTGTCGATGTTCGGCACGTCGCTCCCTGCCATCCGCCGACGACGCGACCGCGACCTCACCGCCCTCGACCCGTCGCACGACACGGTCACCGCCACTGTGGTGGAGCTCCTCGAGCGCACGATGGTGCGCGTCGGCAACGAGGAGTACGTGAAGCAGAACGGGCACTTCGGCCTCACGACCCTGCGCTCACGCCACGCGCGCGTCGGTCGCGACGGCACCGTGCAGCTGACGTTCGTGGGCAAGTCGGGCATCGTCCATCGAGTCGAGCTGCGCGACCCGCGGGTCGCCGCCGTCATCGCGGCGTGCCGCAAGCTTCCCGGCGAGCACCTGTTCCAGTACGTGAACGGCGACGGCGCCGTGCATCCCGTGTCGTCGCAAGGCGTGAACGACTACCTCCGTGACGCGGCCGGCGCCGACGTGACCGCGAAGGACTTCCGCACCTGGATGGCGACCCTCGAGGTCGCGACGTTGCTCGCCCACGAGGACACGCCGACGACGGCGCGCCAGCTGACCCGCAGCACCAACGCAGTGATCGACGTCGTCGCCGAGCGGTTGGGCAACACCCGTGCGGTGTGCCGCGCGTCGTACGTCCACCCCGCGGTGCTCCAGGCGTACGCGGACGGCACCCTGCGCGCCCGCCTGCAGTCGGCGACGGTGAGCCGGACTCGCGGCATCAGCGCCGACGAACGGCGGCTGCTGGGGTTCCTACGCTCGCTCGAGTCGGGCCGGACCCGCTTCGCCCGCGCGGCGTGAGGCGCGGCGGACCGTGCTCAGGCCTTGGGCGGACGGGCGATGACCGCGAACCCGTAGAAGAGCAGGAACGCCCCGGTGGCAATCGTGATGAGGTTCCAGGCGGTGGAGCCGCGGTCGACCGCTTCGATCACGTTGAGGGTGAGGACCAGGATCCCGCACACCGCCATCACGACGCCTCGCGTCCGCTCCGCCATCACTCGCTCCCTGCCACCACGTCGTCGGTGGCCAGGACGGTAGCGGGCGCAGCGACGGCGGACGCTCGCCACGGCGCCGACCGATACGGTGACGACGAAACGGGACCACTATCGACGAGGGGCGACGCGTGGCTGACGAACTGGTGCTGGTCGAGGTCGCGGATCGGGTGGCCACGCTCACCCTGAACCGGCCCGAGTCACGGAATGCGCTCAACGGCGAGCTGATCGAAGAGCTGCGCTCCACGGTGCGGGCCTTCGACGGCGACGATGCCGTCGACGTGATGGTGCTCACGGGCGCCGACCCCGCCTTCTGCGCCGGGCTCGACCTCGGCTACCTCGCCGAACGGGCCGAGCGCCGAGCCGCGGGTGAGGACATCTTCCCCACCGTGCCGTTGGGTGGCACCACCAAGCCGGTGATCGGCGCCGTCAACGGGGCGGCGGTCACGGGCGGCCTCGAGGTCGCCCTCGCCTGCGATCTGCTGATCGCGTCGGACCGTGCCCGCTTCGCCGACACGCACGCGCGCGTCGGCATCGTGCCCGGATGGGGCCTCACCGTCGGACTCCCCGAGGCGATCGGCATCCGGCGCGCGCGCGAGATGAGCGCGACGGGCAACTTCGTCGACGCCGGCACCGCGTTGTCGTGGGGGCTCGTCAACCACGTCGTCCCGCACGAGGAGCTGATGTCGTTCACGCACGCGCTCGCCGTCGACATGACCTCCACCGATCAGGTCGCGCTGCGTCACCTCTACGCGACGTACCGCGAAGCGGCGGCGATGGTCGACGGCCCGCGCACCGACCTCGAGTGGCGCCGCTACCGGGAGTGGCAGGACGCGTCGCCCGATGCCGGCGCCGCGATCGCCGCCCGTCGCGCCTCCGTCATCGAACGGGGCCGGAGCCAGCAGGGCTGACCAGCGGGATCGCGGCCGAGCCGTTCGCCCAGACCGGATCCCCGGGTCGCGCAGTAGCGTGAACGCTCATGCGCATCGCCGCGCTCGTCAAGCAGGTCGCCACCGCCGACGAGACCGACCTCGAGATGAGCCCCGGGTGTCGGCGCGCGGTGTCGCAAGCCGTCGACCTCGCTGATCAGTCCGACGGCTCGTGCACGTTCATCACGCTCGGGCCGCCGTCGACGGTGGACGCGCTGCGCGAAGCGTTGGCGTGGGCACTCGAGCGCGACGTGCACGCCGACGGTGTGCGCGTCGTCGATCCCGATGCCGCGACGTCGGATGCCCGCGTCAGCGCGCACGCGGTCGCGGTCGCGGTGGAACGGCTCGGCCCGTTCGACCTCGTCGTGATCGGCCACACCGCGACCGACGCCGACACCGTCGACCTCGGCACGGAGCTCGCGATGCTGCTCGGGCTGCCGTTCCTCACCGATGCCGGGTGGCGGCCCGACGATCCCGTGCTGCCGACGGTGCTCGCACCGAGCGCGCACCTGCAGATCGACCCGTGCGCGGTCGACCCTCCAGGGCGAGCGGCGGTGCCCGCCCACCTGCTCCGCACCCTCTCGGCCGTCGACCTCGCCTGAACGACTAGAGGTCGGGGATGGCCTCGGTGTCAGCAGGCGGCGGGGCGAGGGGCGGGAGCAGGTCGTCGAACGTCGACGGTGGCTCGCGCCACGGGGCCGGCGGCTGACCGGCCTCGGCGTCGCGGATGGCCCGCCACACCTTCTCGGGCGACAGCGGCATGTCGAGGTGGCGGATCCCGAGGTGGCTGAGCGCGTCGACGACGGCGTTCTGCACCGCGGGCGTGGAGCCGACGGTGGCCGACTCGCCGATGCCCTTCGCCCCGAGCGGGTTGAGCGGCGAGGGCGTCTCGGTGTGCGCGGCCTCGAACGACGGGAACTCGGCCGCGCTCGGCAGCGGGTACTCGGCGAGGGTCGAGGTGAGCGGGTTGCCGTCGGCGTCGTAGACGAAGTGCTCCCACAACGCTTGCGAGATCCCCGACGCGAGGCCACCGTGCACCTGGCCGTCGACGAGCATCGGGTTGAGGATCTGGCCGCAGTCGTCGACGGCGATGTGGCGCACCGGGACGACGAGGCCGGTGTCGGTGTCGACTTCGACCACGCTCACGTGCGCGCCGAAGGGATACGTCGATCCGAGCGACTTGAAGTCGTGCTCGACGTCGAGCGGGTCGCCCTGCTCCGCGGCCTTCGCCGCGAGCTCACCCCACGTGAGCGCCGACGCGGGCACTCCGGCGACACCGACCTTGGCGTCGTCGGTGAAGACGATGTCGTCGACCGAAGCCTCGAACAGCTCCGCCGCGAGCTCCTTCGCCTTGTCGCGCATGATGTGCGTCGTCTCGAGCACCGAGCTGCCACCCAGCTGCAACGAGCGTGACCCACCGGTGCCACCTCCGCGCGCCACGAGCGCGGTGTCGGACTGCACGAAGCGGATGTTCTCGATCGGGATGCCCAGTTCCGCGGCGACGATCTGCGAGTAGGCGGTGGCATGCCCCTGTCCGTGCGCCGAGGTGCCCGCCTTCAGGGTGGCGGTGCCGTCGTCGTGCACCTCGAGGGCCGAGTACTCGCCGCCCGCGCCGCCGGTGACCTCGACGTAGACCGCGAGGCCGATGCCGAGCAGCTTCTTGTCGCCCCGCGCCCGGCGTGCGGCCTGCTCGGCGAGCAGGTCGTCGTATCCGGCGAGCTCGAGCGCCTTGGTGAGCGACGCGTCGTAGTCGCCGACGTCGTACGTCGCCCCGGTGACGGTGGTGTGCGGGAATTCGTCGGCGGGGATGAAGTTGCGTCGTCGGAGCTCGGCAGGGTCCATGCCCAGCTCGTCGGCGGCGAGGTCGATGATCCGCTCGATCAGCGCGGCGGCCTCGGGCCGGCCGGCGCCGCGGTACGCACCCATCGGGGTGGCGTTGGTCGTGACGATGTTCACCTCGAAGCGCACGTTCGGGATCTTGTAGACGCCGGGCGACATCGTGCGGGTGGAGCCCATGGCGAGCGTGCCGCCGAACGACGGGTACGCGCCGGTGTCGGCCACCACGCGGCAGCGCAGCCCGACGATCACGCCGTCGTGCTTGAGCCCGAGCTCGACGTACTGCACCTGACCGCGGCCGTGGGTCATGGCGACGAGGTTCTCGGACCGCGCTTCGACCCACCGCACCGGACGGTCGAGCTCACGCGCGATCTTGGTGACGATCTGCGCTTCCGCGTTCCAGTGCTTGGCACCGAACGAGCCGCCGACGTGCGGAGCGATCACGCGCAGCTCGTCCATCGCGATGCCGAGCGTGTTGGCGACGAGCATGCGCGTCATGTGCGGCATCTGGCACGCGAGGTGCATCGTGACCTTGTTGCCGAGCCCGTCGTCGCCGGGCACCACCGCGACCGCCGCACCCTCCATTGGCACCACCGCGAGGCGTTGGTTCTCGATGCGCGCACGCACGACGACGTCGGCGCCCGCGAGCGGATCAGGGCCTGGATCCTCGCGGAGCCCGAGCACCGCGTT
>DASUMF010000269.1:0-3606 GCA_036277835.1 Acidimicrobiia bacterium | reverse complement strand
CTCCCGGGTCAGAACTTGGCGGTGTCGAACACCTGCCGCACGCGGGATTCGAAGTGCTCGAGCGGCAACGTGTCGTAGTCGGGGTCGAAGGCGATCTGGTCCCAGTCGTCGGCGAAGCGCTCGGCGAGCGCGTACGACTCGTGCCCGCGGTGCTTGTCGCGCGCGGCGGGGTCGCCGCCGAGGTGATGGAAGTAGTGCTTGCCCTGGAAGTCCTGGTGGACCTCGATCATCCACCGCACCTCCTCACGCACGTACGGGCGGAGGATCTCCGCCGCGATGCGCGGGTGGTTGGCGACGCTCACGAACTTGCCGATGTCGTGGCACAGCGATGCGACGATCACCTCGGTGTCGGCGCCGGCCCGCTCGGCGAGGGTGGCCGTCTGCAAGGAGTGCGTGAGCTGATCGACCGCGAAGCCGTCGGTGATCGAGGAGAGGGCGCGCACCATCTCGAGCACCCGGGCCGCGACCCGTGGCTGGTGCTCGATCGTCGCGGCGGCGATCACCCCCCACTGCTCGGCGGTGGACTCGTCCATCCGCGTGAACGTGGAGGCAGCGGCGGTGTCCGTGGGAGTCGCAGTCATCCCCCTATTGTTCCCCAGATCGGCCCGGGCGCCCAGCACGCCGTCGGGATCGCCGGGATCGCCGGGCCACGAAGCGGAAGACGGACGACGTGCAGATCGACGACAGGCGAGCGGTGTGGATCGGGTGCGGTGTCGCCGTGGGCGCGACGCTCGCGCTCACCGCGCTCGCCGCCGCGCTCGAGTCCACGGTGAACGGCCCGGGGAGCCGCACGCTGGCGCCGCCGGTGCTGTGGGCACTCGGTGGTGGCGCCGGGCTCTGCCTGGGGGCGGGCACGGCGGCGTGGCTCACCCGCCGGGTCGGCCCCGGGGTGCTCGCGGCCACGGCCGGGCTGGTGCCGTTCCTCGTGTTGGTGATCCTCGGGTACAACGACAAGAGCCTGCGGCTCGAAGACCAGGTCGTCGGCACGTTGATCGTGGTGGTGCTGCCGGGGTTCGTCGCCGCGGTGCTCGTCGCCGTCGGCGCCGCCTACGCGTCCCGTCTGTTCGGCGCGCGACAGCGCCGCCCGGCGCAGGCCAACCCGGCTCAGGCCAACCCGGCTGAGCCCAACCCGGTGAGGAAGTCCGTCACGACCTGAGCGAGCACCACCGGCTGGTCGCCCTGGATGCTGTGCCCGGCGTCAGCGACCCCGACTGCGGCCGTGCCCGGTCGCCGCTGCTCGAGCTCCGCGAGGATCTCGTCGGTGATGATGCTCTGCTCCGTGGTGCCGTAGAGCAGGAGGGTCGGCGCCTCGACCGCAGCCAGGTCGTCCCAGAGGCTCGAGTAGTCGGGGATCGCAAGCCCGCCAGCGGCCGGCCGCTCGTCGCGTGGCGTCCACTGCCGCTGATGGCGCCACACCCAGGTGCCGTCCTCGCGCTCGACCGCGTTGTGCAGGATGCCGCGGCGCAGCGACGACTCGGTGCGGGTCGGGTTGAACTTCATCGTCCGAGCGAGGAGCTCGTCGAACGACGTGAAGCGCTCGGGCCCGTTGAGGAACTCGCCGATCGGCGCGACCCGCGCCGGGTCGATCGTCGGCACCACGTCGACCAGCACCAGCGCCCGAACGAGGTCGGGGGCGCGCGCGGCGAGCGCGATCGCCGTGAGCCCGCCCATCGACATGCCCATCACCAGTCGGGCGTCGGGAGCGAGCGCACGGACCGCGACCTCGACCGCGACGGCGTAGTCGCGTGGCGAGAACAGGGTGTCGGTCGCGTCGGAGTGGCCGTGGCCGGGGAGGTCGATCGCGACCAGCGGGAGCCCGAGGGCGAGGGCGACGGTGTCCCAGGTGTGCGCGTTCTGCCCGCCGCCGTGCAGCGCGACGACCTCGGGTGGGGCATCGCCCCAGACCAGCGAGCTGACCGTGCGCCCGGGCTCGAACTCGACGGCGTCGCGCCGCACCGTCGGCGGCCCGTCGAAGGGGAGACCCCACTCCTCGGCGTTCTGGTGGAAGAGCCCGAACTCGTCGTAGGTGGCGGTCATGGCGCGGACAGTACCGCCGGTACACTGTGAGGACCCCCGGCACGTCTCGCACGTCCCCGAAAGGCCTCTTCATGCCCGCGCGCGCCCTCCGCAACGTGGCGATCATCGCCCACGTCGACCACGGCAAGACCACGCTCGTCGACGCCATGCTCCGCCAGACCGGCTCGTTCGACAGCCGCGCCGAGGTGGAGGACCGCGTCATGGACTCCACCGACCTCGAGCGTGAGAAGGGGATCACGATCCTCGCCAAGAACACCGCGGTGCGCTACGGCGACGTGAAGATCAACATCATCGACACCCCCGGCCACGCCGACTTCGGCGGCGAGGTCGAGCGCGGCCTCACGATGGTCGACGGCGTGCTGCTCCTCGTCGACGCGAGCGAAGGACCGCTCCCGCAGACCCGCTTCGTGCTGCGCAAGGCGCTCGAAGGTCGGCTCCCGGTGATCGTCGTGATCAACAAGGTCGACCGCAGCGACGCGCGCGTCGCCGAGGTGGTGCACGAGGTGGAGGAGCTCTTCCTCGACCTCGACGCCGACGAGGACCAGATCTCGTTCCCCATCGTGTACTGCAACGCGCGCGTCGGGCGCGCGTCGCTCGATCCGAACGACCCCGACCTCACCAGGAGCGGGTCGTCGGCCGACGACGCCGCCGCGAGCGACGGCCTCAAGCCGCTCTTCGAGCTGCTGCTCGAGCACATCCCCGCGCCCGCACACGACGAGACGCACCCCTTTCAGGCGCTGGTCACCAACCTCGACGCGTCGCCGTACGTCGGGCGGATCGCGCTCTGCCGCGTGCGGCACGGCTCCATGAAGCGCGGTCAGGCCGTCGCGTGGTGTCGCGCCGACGGCACGATCGAGCAGGTGCGCATCACCGAGCTCTACGTCACCGAGGCGCTCGATCGCGTCGACGCCGACGAAGTGGGCCCGGGCGACATCATCGCCATCGCCGGCCTGGCCGACGTGACCATCGGCGAGACGCTCGCCGATCCCGACGACCCGCGCCCGCTGCCGGTGATCCACGTCGACGACCCGAGTCTCTCGATGACCATCGGCATCAACACGTCGCCGCTCTCCGGACAAGACGGCACCAAGCTCACCGCACGCCAGGTGAAGGCGCGCCTCGACAGCGAGCTCGTCGGGAACGTGTCGCTGCGGGTGTTGCCGACCGATCGCCCCGACGCATGGGAGGTCCAGGGCCGCGGCGAGCTGCAGCTCGCGGTGCTCGTCGAGATGATGCGCCGGGAGGGGTTCGAGCTCACCGTGGGCAAGCCCGAGGTGCTCGTGCGCGAGGTGAACGGGAAGAAACACGAACCGGTGGAGCGCGTCACCATCGACGTGCCCGAGGAGTACCTCGGCGTGGTGACCCAGCTCGTCGCCCTGCGAAAGGGCCGGCTCGAGCAGATGGTGAACCACGGCACCGGCTGGGTGCGCATGGAGTACATCGTGCCGGCACGCGGCCTCATCGGCTTCCGCACGGAGTTCATGACCGAGACGCGCGGCACCGGGATGCTGCACCACGTGTTCGAGCGCTACGAGCCGTGGCACGGCGAGCTGCGCACGCGCCCCAACG
>DASUMF010000268.1:0-3325 GCA_036277835.1 Acidimicrobiia bacterium | reverse complement strand
GCGAGACCTACGAGTGTCCCGGCTCGCTGGCGGTGCTGCTCGCCCACGCCGACCTCGAGTCGGTCACCCAGGAGCGCGACCTCATGCGCGAGAAGGCGCGGCTCGAGCCGCGCTACGCCGAGCTGGTGTACGACGGCCTCTGGTTCTCGCCGCTGAAGGAGGCGCTCGACGCGTTCATGGCCCACTCGCAGCAGTTCGTGACCGGCGACGTGCGTCTGCGCCTGGAGCCGGGCCGCTGCTTCGTGGCCGGGCGGCGGGCCGACCGCGGCCTCTACAGCCACGACCTCGCGACCTACGACGCCACCGACACCTTCCGTCACCAGGACTCCGAGGGCTTCGTGCGCCTCTGGGGGCTCTCGGTCGAGACGTGGTCGCGCCAGCAGGGCCCCGGCTCCGAGCGGTCGAGCGAATGAGGGGTCGACGATGACGCTCTGGCACGGGCGCTTCTCCGAAGGGCCGGCCGACGAGCTGCTCGCGTTCACCGAGAGCCTCTCGTTCGACCGTCGTCTCGCACCCGACGACCTCGAGGGCTCCCGGGCCCACGTGGCAGGGCTGGCGCGCGCGGGCATCCTGAGCGCCGACGAGGCCGCGACGGTCACGGCCGCGCTCGCCCAGGTCGGCACGGAGATGGCCGCGGGCACGTTCACGTACGCGCCATCCGACGAAGACGTGCACACCGCCATCGAGCGCCGGGTCACCGAGCTCGCCGGTGACGCCGGCGCGAAGCTCCACACCGGGCGGAGCCGCAACGACCAGGTCGCGACCGCGCTGCGGATGTTCGTGCGCCGTGAAGGTGCCGACGTGGCGCGCCGCATCGACACCCTGCAGCGGGTGCTCCTCGAGCGGGCCACCGCGGCCGACGACGCCTACGTGCCGGGCTACACGCACCTCCAGCGGGCGCAGCCGGTGCTGGTCGCCCATCACTTCCTCGCCCACTTCTGGTCGTTCGCGCGCGACGTCGAGCGCTGGCGCGACGCGTTGGCGCGCGCCGACGTGTCGTCGCTCGGTGCCGGTGCGCTCGCCGGGTCGAGCCTGCCGCTCGACCCCGACGCGGTCGCGGCCGACCTGGGGTTCGCGGCGCGGTTCGACAATTCGCTCGACGCGGTGTCGGACCGCGACTTCGTGGCCGAGGCGTTGTTCGTGCTCGCGCTCACCCAGGTGCACCTCTCGCGCCTCGGCGAGGAGATCGTGCTGTGGTCGAGCGAGGAGTTCGGCTTCCTGCGCCTCGCCGATGCGTACAGCACCGGGTCGTCGATGCTGCCGCAGAAGAAGAACCCCGACATCGCCGAGCTCGCGCGTGGCAAGGCGGGCCGGCTGATCGGCGACCTCACGGGCTTCCTCGCCACGTTGAAGGGCCTCCCGCTCGCGTACAACCGCGATCTCCAGGAAGACAAGGAGCCGCTCTTCGACGCCATCGACCAGAACCGGCTCGCCCTCTCCGCCATGAGCGGACTGCTCGCCACGATGGAGCTCGTGCCCGCACGCATGCAGGACGCGGCCGACGCGCCGGCATCGGCTGCGGTCGACCTCGCCGAGTGGCTCGTCGAGCGCGGGGTGCCGTTCCGCGACGCGCACGCGCGCGTCGGGGCGATGGTGCGGGCATCGGTCGAACGCGGCGTCGGTCTCGACGAGCTCGTGATGACCGATCCGGAGCTCGGTCCCGACGCCCTCGGGCTGCTCGAGCCCGGTGCCTCGGTCGGGCGACGCATCACCGCGGGTGGCGCCGGCGCCGAGTCGGTCGCGGCGCAGATCGTCGCGGCGGGCCGACAGCTCGAACGCCAGGCCGACTGGTTCCCCGTCAAGGTCGACGCCGCGACCGACGGCGACGGCGAGTGAGAGCCCTCGCGTGAGCCGACGCGGCCGCGCGCTCCCGCGGTCGTTCTTCGCGCGTGACTCGCTCGAACTGGCGCCGTTGCTGCTGAACAAGGTGCTCGTGCGCGACGACCCCGATGGTGGAGGACGGCTCGCGGCACGGCTGGTGGAGGTCGAGGCGTACCACGGCGCGGCGGATCCGGGCAGCCACGGGTACCGCGGCATGACGCCGCGCACCACCACGATGTTCGGCGCGGCCGGTCACCTCTACGTGTACTTCACCTACGGCATGCACTGGTGCGCCAACGTCGTTGCATCGCACGCGCCGGGCGACGCCGGTGCGGTGCTGCTCCGGGCCGCGGCGCCCCTCGACGGGCTCGACGTGATGCGCTCCCGTCGACGATCGGGCGGTGCCGCGAAGCGATCCGTGGCGCGCACCGACCTCGAGCTGTGCGCGGGCCCCGCGCGCCTCTGCCAGGCCTTCGGCATCACCGGGGACCGCGACGGCACCGATCTCACCCGCGGCACGTTGCGCCTCGTCGACGACGGCGTCGCGCCTCCCGCGCATCCGTTCGTCGGTACCCGCATCGGCCTCGCGCCGGGAAAGGGCGACGAGTCCCCGTGGCGCTTCTGCGTCCCCGGCGACCCCCACATATCTCGTCCACCCCGCGGCCGTTCAGCCACGGAGGCGGCAGCTGACAATGCCGTTCAGCCACGGAGGCGGGGGCGGTAGCGTCTCCCGCGTCATGACAGACATCGACTTCGTGCTCGCCGAGGCGCACGACAAGCTCATCAACGAGGCCGAGCTGCGGCGCAAGGTCGCGCTCGGCCGTCCCCTGCGGATCAAGCTCGGCATCGATCCCACCGCATCCGACATCCACCTCGGCTTCGCCGTCGTCCTGCGCAAGCTGCGCCAGTTCCAGGAGCAGGGCCACACCGCGGTGCTGATCCTGGGCGATTACACCGCGCAGATCGGCGACCCGTCGGGCCGCTCCGTCACCCGCCCGCGGCTCACCAAGGACCAGGTCGACGAGTACGCCGCGACGTACGTGGACCAGCTCCACCAGATCCTGCTGCCCGAGCCGCTCGAGATCCGCCGGAACTCCGAGTGGCTGGCCCAGATGGACATCGAGGACGTGCTCAAGCTCACGTCGCGCACCACCGTCGCCCGCATGCTCGAGCGCGACGACTTCGCCAACCGCTATGCCGACGGCTCGCCCATCTCCGTGATGGAGTTCCTCTATCCGCTGCTACAGGGCTGGGACTCGGTCATGGTCGAAGCCGACGTCGAGCTCGGCGGCAGCGACCAGCTGTGGAACTTCCTCATGGCCCGTCAGCTCCAGGAGCAGGAGGGCCAGGAGCCGCAGGTGGTGCTCACGATGCCGCTGCTCGTCGGGCTCGACGGCGTGAAGAAGATGTCGAAGTCGCTCGGCAACTACGTCGGGATCGCCGAGCCGCCGTCCGAGCAGTTCGGCAAGCTGATGTCGATCCCGGACGAGCAGATCGTGCCGTA
>DASUMF010000267.1:0-9855 GCA_036277835.1 Acidimicrobiia bacterium | reverse complement strand
GGTCGGCATGCTCGCCGATCGGTTCGGGGTGCTCCGAGAACGAGCCGGCGCGGAGGAGCGCGAAGGCGTCGTCGGCCGCCGCGTGTGGGACGAGCACGTCGAGGTCGGCCATGGTGCGCGCCGCAGGATCGGGCCAGACGCCGGTCAACAACGCGTGGAGCCCCTTGAGGGGCACGGCGGGGATGCCTGCGGCGCGGAGCCGCTCGAGCACCTCGACGCCGGTGTCGAGGAGGCGATCGGTGCGCGCGGCATTCGCCGCGTAGGCGCGCCGGAGCACGATCTCCGGCACCCCACGACCCGACGGTGCGGTGCGTTCGACCGCGGCAGCGGCTGCTTCGGGCAGCACCGGTCGACCGGCCGCGACCCATGCCGACCAGAGCGCGGGGACGAGCGCATGCGCCGCGGCGAGGTCGAGCAGCGCCACCCAGCCGTCGGGATCGTCGGGCCACGGCGCGGCCGGGTCACAGCGGAGGATCGCGGTCAGGGTGACGAGCGCGGTGCGCCGACGTGATGCGTCGCTCGTCACGATGACGGCGAGGCGGCGAGTCGCTCGTATGACGGCGGGTACGCGCGGTAGCGCTCCGTGGTGGTGGTGCCCATCACGCGGAACACGAGGTAGTCGGCGCCCTTGAGCGCGGTGCGCTCCCACGGCCCGAAGCCCATCTCGGTGCCCGCGCCGCCGCACGCCGCGGGGACGCGGTGCACGCGCTCGAGCCCTTCCTTGAAGCCGTCGCGGGTGAGCACCGGCGCATGGCGCAGCGCGCCGACGACCAGCGAGGCCATGTCGTACATCGCGGGCACGATCGGGCCGACCGGACGCGAACCGAAACGGGCTTCGAAGCGGTCGAACAGCCCGCGGGTGACCTCGTTGCGCTCGTCGTACATGTCGACGTAGACCCAACCTGCACCCGTCGCGCGCACCGCTTCCGGCAGGCCGTACCAGTGCAACCCCGCGGTGTTCGTGAACGCGGGGATCGTCCACGACGCCGCGGCGATCGCACCCCAGAGCACCGGGAAGACGCCGCCGAACCCGAGGTACACGAGCGCGTCGGCCGACGCGTCGCGCGCGACGGCGACGACCGACGAGAGGTCGGTTGCCACGGGGGAGATGCGCTGGTCGGACACCACGCTGAGCCCGAGGGGCGCGGTGGCCTCCTGGAAGTACGACCAGTACTCGTCACCGATCGGGGATCGGTCGCGGATCACTGCGACGCGTCGATGCCCGGCGGCGGCGACGGCCGACGCGATCAACGGCCCCTCGTCGGGGAGCGATCCGAGTTGGTAGTGGAACAGGTACTCGGATCGCGTGTGCTCGGACCCGGACCAGTTGATGGTGCACAGGCCGTCGGCATCCGCCTGCCGCTTCACCGCGAGGGCGTTGTCGGTGTTGCCCGGGCCGATCACGACGAGCACGCCCGCGTCGGAGAGCCGTTGCCATGCCTGCTGGCACAGGTGCGCGCTGCCGGTGGGCAGGCCGTGGCCGCGCTCGACGAGGATCTCCACCGGGCGGTCGAGCTCGCCTGCCGCCAGTGCCTCCTCGAAGCGCAGCTGGAGCGGCTCGAGCTGCGGCGGGAGCTGGTCGTTGTCGCGCTCCTGCAGGTACCCGATGGTGAACGGGACGACGGCCATGTGGTTCCCCCTGATCGACCGGCCGAGCGTACGACGCGGTGATGTGCTCAGGCGACCGTCGCGCGCCGGCGTTCGAGCAACTCGCGCTCAGCGCGATTCGCGGTGCGCGCCAGCGCGTCGTCGTAGGCGACGAGCGCTTCGTCGTCGCGTCCGAGGCGCGCCAGCACGTCGGCGCGCGCGGCGTGGTACAGGTGGTAGTCGCCCAGGTCGTCGTCGAGCGCGTCGAGTGCCGCGAGCGCGGGTGCCGGCCCGTCGAGCTCGCTCACCGCGATGGCTCGGTTCAGCGCGACGACCGGTGTCGGCGTGAACACGAGCAGCTGGTCGTAGAGCGCGACGATCTGGCCCCAGTCGGTGTCCGATGCGTCGAAGGCGTCGCTGTGCACCGCGGCGATCGCGGCCTGGATCTGGTACGGGCCCGGGAGGTTGCGACGCAGGCATGCGCGCACGATGGCCTGGCCCTCGTCGATCTGGTCGCGGTCCCACACTGTGCGGTCCTGATCGGCCAGCCGGACGATCGCACCACGCGCGTCGGTGCGCGCGGCACGGCGTGCGTCGGTGAGCAACAGCAGGGCGAGCAGCCCGTGGGCCTCGGCCTCGTCGGGCATCAGCTCGGCGAGCAGGCGCGCGAGCCGGATCGCCTCGGCGCAGAGCTCGGCGCGCGTGAGCTCGTCGCCCTCGGACGCGACGTATCCCTCGTTGAACACGAGGTAGATCACCGCGAGCACGGAGCGGAGCCGGTCGGGGAGGTCGGCGTCGGACGGCACGCGGTACGGGATGTTGGCGGCACGGATCTTGCGCTTCGCGCGGACGAGCCGCTGGGCCATCGTCGCCTCGGGCACGAGGAACGCGCGCGCGATCTCGGGCGTCTGCAACCCCGCGATCAGGCGCAGCGTCAACGCGACCTGGGTGGCGGGCGCGAGGGACGGGTGACAGCACGTGAAGACGAGGCGGAGCTGGTCGTCGGTGACCGCGCCCGTTGCGGGCGCGTCGTCGGGATCGGTGGCGTCGAGCATGCGGGTGGCCTCGGTGTGTCGGTGTTCGCGCGTCGACTCGCGGCGGATCCGGTCGATCCCGCGGTTGCGCGCGGTGGTGATGATCCAGCCCGCGGGGCTCGGCGGCAGGCCGGCCGTCGGCCAGCGCTCGAGCGCGATGACGAAGGCGTCCTGGACCGCTTCCTCGGCGAGGTCGATGTCGCCGAAGAAGCGGACCAGGGTTGCCACTGCTCGTCCGGACTCGGAGCGGAACACCCGCTCGATGTCCGCGCTGTCGACGTCGGGCATCGGAGGATCAGTCCTCCGGGACGTCCTGGAACGGACGCACCTCGACCGGGCCCGCGCAGGCCGCGCTCGCCTCGGTCGCCCACTTCATCGCTGCGTCGAGGTCGGGCGCCTCGATGATCCAGAAGCCGCCCAGCTGCTCCTTGGCCTCGGCAAAGGGGCCGTCGGTGACGATCACGTCGCCGCTCGTCGCGTTCACCACCGTGGCGGTGTCGGCCGGGTGGAGCCCGCCGCCGAACACCCACGCGCCGGCAGCCTGGACCTTGGCGTTGAAGGTGTCGACGTCGGCGTAGGCCTTCTGCGTCGCTTCCTCGGACGGGGCCTCTTCGCCCTCGACCATGTGCACGGAAAGCAGGTACTGGGTCATTTGCGATCTCCTCGGGTCCGGGCCGCCTGCGGTGGCGGCCTCGACTCCTACACGAACGAGATCATCCCCGATCGACAGCTCGCCTCAAGATTTCTCGCGGCCGCCGTGTTCGCCGGGGTGAGCACCCACGTGCTCCTCGGCGAGGCGCTTCAGCGCGACCCGGTCGATCTTGCCGGTGGGGTTGAGCGGCATCGCGTCGAGGAACACGATCTCGTCGGGCGCCTTGTAGCCCACCTGCTCGCGTGCGAACTCGATGAGGTCGTGCGCGGTCGGACGCGGTGCGTCGTGCTGCAGCGTCACGTACGCGCGCACGTTCTCACCGTGCACGACGTCGTGGATGCCGACGACGCCCGACAGCGCGACCGCGGGATGGTCGTCGAGGGCGCTCTCGACCTCGACCGGGCTGATGTTCGACCCGTCGTGCACGATGATCTGCTTCTTGCGGCCGAAGAACCAGAGGTAGCCGTCGTCGTCGGCGTGCGCGAGGTCGCCGGAGTCGAGCCAGTCGTCGCGCATGATCTCGGCCGTCGCCTCGGGGTTCTCCCAATACCCGATCGTCGTGCCCGGCGTGTTGATCCACACCCGTCCGACGATCCCGGGCGCGACCTCGTTGCCGTCGTCGTCGCGCACGGAGATCACGACGCCGGCAACCGGCCGGCCGATCGAGCCGGCGCGGATCTCACCTGACGGCGGGTTGAGCGTGGCGAGCCCCACCTCGGTCATGCCGTAGCCCTCGTCGATCGGGAACCCGGTGACGGCGACGAACTCGCGCTCGAGCTCGTCGGGGACCTTGTCGGCGCCGGAGCGGCAGAGCCGGAGCGACGCGAAGTCGTCGGCGGTGACGTCGTGGTCGCGCACCAGCGTGACGAGTGCGGCGGGGATCATCGCGAGCACCGTGGGGCGGTGCTCGCGCAGCAGCGGCAGCACCCCGCCCGCGTCGAAGGTGTGGGCGATCACCGCCTGCCCGCCGACCGACAGCGACGCCAAGGTCCAGAGGAACGCGCCGATGTGCGACATCGACGACGCGGGGAGGAAGCGGTCGTCGGGGGTGAGCTCGAAGCCGCGCGCGGCGGTTGCCGTCATCCACCCGAGCGTGGCGAGGCTGTGGGTGACGCCCTTCGCCGGCCCGGTGCTCCCGGAGGTGAAGAAGATCGCCGCCGGTTCGTCGGGCAAGGCAGGGGTGAGGTCGACGGGCGCTGTGTCGGCAGCGAGCAACGACTCGAGCGTGGTGGCGCCGCCGCTGCCCTCCGCGGTGACGACACCGAGGCGCAGGTCGGGCACGAGTGCGCACCGTGCCAGGTCGTCGACACGCTCCGCGTGTGCGACCAGCATTGCGGCGCCGCTCACCTCGAGCGCGTGGTCGATCTCCGGCCCGGCGTAGCGGTAGTTGAGGGGCGTGACGACGAGGCCGGCGCGGAAGCAGGCGAGGTAGTGGAGGAGGAGGCGCTCGCGGTTCGGCATGAGCGACGCGACGCGGTCGCCCGGTGCGAGACCGAGCCGGAGGTAGTTCCGAGCGAGACGGGCGCTGGCCGCGTCGAGCTGCGCCCAAGTGGTGCTGCGCTCCGGCGACCGCACCGCGACCCGGTCCGGTGTTTCGCGCGCGAGACCGTCCACGAGGTGGGAGAGGTCGACGGGCGCGTCGAGCGCCTGCCCCGAGACCGGCACGTCAGACTCCAGTGCCGCGAGCGCGCAACGATGTGATCACGGCGGGGGAGGCTACCGGTCCGGTTCGTGCCGACGCGCGAGTGCGACAGCGGTCCCGCGGGACCGTTGTTCTTGGACCGAGTGCAACAACGGTTCCGCGGAACCGTTTGCTGGCGAGGGGCCGGTCGCCGGCGGGAGCCAAACGCGGGACGCCTGCTATCTTGATCGGTCCGCCGCGGGGTGGAGCAGTCTGGTAGCTCGTCGGGCTCATAACCCGAAGGTCGGAGGTTCAAATCCTCCCCCCGCCACCATCTGAACAGCAGTCGAGGCCGGTCCCGCGGGACCGGCCTTCTGCTGTCCGGTCCGAGAACGCGGTGCGATGATTTCGCTTCGCCCACGCCGTCTACCCGGGAGCATGCGGCCCGAGCCGGGCAGCTGGACTGGAGTGGAGGAGACGATGACAGCGACGGTGGTGCAGTACCGCGTGAAGCCCGAGCGGGTGGACGAGCATCTGCGCTTGATCGAGGCGGTGTTCGCCGAGCTGGCGGAGCACGAACCGGAGGGCTTCACCTACCAGGTCGTCCGACTCGACGACGGGGTGAGCTTCGTCCACGTCGCGATCGAGCACGACGGCGTCGACCAGAAGGGGTCCCTCCAAGACGTCCAGGCCTTCCAGGCGTTCGTCGCCGACATCGCGGAACGCTGCGACGTACCGCCCGACGCACGGGGCGCGAGCGTCGTGGGCAGCTTCCGGCACCGGTAGCGCGAGGTCGCCCGGGTGGCGGCCTCACCGACCCGGGTCGAGGCGACCGTGGCGGTGCCGGGTGCGAGTGACGGACTGTTCGCGTGCCCAGCGCGGCAGCTCGACGCGCGCGGAGGAGGTCACCGCGGTGTCGTCGATCGTCACCCCCGTGCGATGACACGCCGCGGCGAGCGCGTCGGAAACAGGGACGAGCGCGCGCAGCCGACTCGCGTGCAGGGAGCCGATGCGCTCGGCGAGCCTCGCGTCGGGCTCGTCGGCGCTGCACACCTCGTGGTCGACGCCGACGACGCGTGCGGCCTGTGCCACCGCCTGCAGTTCTGCAGGGGTCGTGCCGGGGCCCGCACGCACGACGACGCGGTCGAGTGGCACGTACCGGTGAACGTTCTCCTCCGCGCGAAGGCCTGCGTCGTCGCGCGGCTCGAGGGTCGACCCGTCGTAGCGCACCGCTGACGAGGTGGTCGGCGAGCACCGCACGAACCGCAACAGGTCGTCGGGACCGCCGGTCTTCGCGCCCGGGCCGACCGACGAGTGACGCCAGCCGCCGAAGGGCTGACGCTGCACGATCGCACCGGTGGTGTGCCGATTGACGTAGAGGTTGCCCACCTCGACGCGCGCCGACCAGTGCGCGATCTCGTCGGGGTCGAGGCTGTGCAGACCGCCGGTGAGCCCGAAGTCGGTGCCGTTCTGGAGCGCGAGCGCCTCGTCGAGGTCGCGTGCGCGCATGATGCCGAGCACCGGGCCGAAGCACTCGGTCTGATGGAACCACGAGCCCGCGACGACGCCCGTCCGCACGCCAGGAGACCACAGCCGCCCGTTGTCGTCGAGCGGGCGGGGCTCGACCAGCCAGCGTTCGCCCGGGTCCAGTTGCTCGAGCGCGCGAGCGAGCTTGCCCGCCGGCCGCGTGATGACCGGACCCATCATCGTGGGGAGCGCGGTGGCCGGGCCGACGCGGATGCTGCTCACCACGTCGGCCAGGCGCGCGAGGAGCCGCCCGTCGTCGTACAGCTGTGCTTCGACGATGGCAAGGCTCGCGGCCGAGCACTTCTGACCGGCGTGACCGAACGCGGAGCGAACCAGGTCGCGGATGGCGAGGTCGAGGTCGGCGCCGCCGGTGATCACCATCGCGTTCTTGCCACTCGTCTCGGCGATCAGGCGAAGGCTCGGCTTCCAACCGAGGAACAGCTGCGCGGTGTCGTACGCGCCCGTGAGCACGACGGTGTCGATCGCGTCGTGCGTGACGAGGTGCTTCCCGACGTCGTCGTCGGGGCAGCGCACGAGTTGTACGACGTCGGGCGGGACGCCCGCCTCGTGGAGCGCGTCGACGAGCTCGCGCGCGGTGGCAACCGCCTCCGGCGCGGGCTTGAGCAGCACGGCGTTCCCGGCCGCCAAGGCGGAGCACACACCGTTTGCCGGGATCGAGTACGGGAAGTTCCACGGCGCGGCGATCAGGACCACACCGCGTGGTCGTGCGTCGACGCCCTCGCGCGCGAGCTGGTCGAGCAGTCCGGTCTGCGCCGCCGCCCACCGCGCCATGTCGACCGCCTCGGAGACCTCGGGATCGCCCTCGCGCACCGTCTTGCCCGTCTCGGCTGCCATCACCGCGATCGCACGGCCCCGGCGGGCACTGATCACCTCCGCGGCCCGGGACAGGAGCGCTCGGCGGTCTGCGGTGGAGGTTGTCGACCAGGCGGCGCCTGCGGCGGTCGCACGGGCGACGACGGCGTCGATCTGCTCGGTGTGCGTGAGGAGCGGAGGGAGTTCGCCGATGGTCGCCGCCGCGAGGTGTGACGCGATCCACTCCCGGTTCCCGGCCTGTGCGAAGTCCGTGTCGGCGACGTTCGTGAACGGCGCATCGGGATCGAAGCGCAGCTGCTCGACCCGACGGTCCTGCACACGCCGCGGTGCGGTCGACACCGTCGCGCGTGCGGCGACCGCGTGGCGGAACTTGTCGCACTCTTCGATCCACTCGGTCGAGCCAGGTGTGATCGTGAAGAGTGACCGGAGGAAGTTCCCGGGCGCGGTGTTCTCGTCGAGACGGCGCGACAGGTACGCGATGGCCGCCGAGACGTCCGCATCGTCGACGATCGGGCAGTAGAGGAGCAACGAGCCGGCTGCGGCGCGCACCGCGCGGGCCTGCGCCGGCGCCATGCCTTCGAGCATCTCGATCTCGACGACCCCAGCGAGCCGCCGATCGTCGCGGTGCACCAGCGCCCATGCAACGTCGAAGAGGTTGTGGCTCCCGATGCCGAGCTGCGCGTCGCCTCGTGCAGCCGCGGCGAGGCCGAGGTCCAGCATGCGCTTGAAGCTGGCGTCGACGTCGGCCTTGCTCGCATACGGAGCCGGGGTCCACCCGGCGAGCTCGGCCTCGACCGATTCCATCGCCAGGTTCGCACCCTTCACGAGCCGGACCCGCACCGGCGCGCCACCCGCTGACCGTCGCTGCGCGGCCCACTCGCACACCGCTTCGAGCGCGGCGTGCGAATCGGGGAGATACGCCTGCAGGGCGATGCCCGCGGTGACGGAGCGGAATTCGGTTTCGTCCAGCACGGTGTGGAATGCGGCGACGGTCACGTGGAGGTCGTGGTACTCCTCCATGTCGAGCGTGACGAGCTTCGGCGGCGAGCTCGACGCAGCGGCGTGGAGGATGCGGCGCAGTGCGTCCGCGGCGCGGTCGACGGAGTGGTCGAACGCGAGCACGTCGAGGTTCGCGGCGAGCGCGCTGATCTTGACCGAGACGCAGCGCACGTCGTGGCGTCGCACGAGGCGGCACACCGCATCGACGCGCGCGGTCGCCTCTGCGTCACCGAGGATGGCCTCGCCGAGCAGGTTGACGTTGGCGTCGATGCCGCTGCGGCGACGCCGCGCCAGATGACGCGCCAACGTGGGATCGGCGGCGCGGATCACCACGTTCCGGGTCTCGGCGCGCAGCCGCGCCCGCACGATGCGCGCGACGGCATCGGGGATCCACGAGCCGACAACAGCAGCCGCGTGCATCCCGGCGCGGTCGACGATCCCGATGGAGCGGGGCACACCTCCCTTGACGAGGGTGCGCAGCGTCCGCACCGAGCGAGCGGCGTCGTCGGTCCGCAGGACTTGGTCGGTCAGGCGGAAGACGAGTTCGCGCCCGGCAGGCTCGGCGAACAGCCGCCCGAGCCGCCGGGCGCGCCACCGCTCCACGGGCGTCGCTGCGGCCCGAGAGGCGCGGAGCAGCGCGTCCGCCCGGCGCGCCGCCCGGTCGAGCTCGGCGGCGGAGGAGACGTCGCGCACGTGCTCCATTCAATCCGCCCGACCAATGTCGATGCCTCGGTCCCCCACAACGGCGCTCCGACACGAGTGCCCCACCAAATAGTCAAGCAACTACTTGACTGTTGCGTGCCGGTCTGCGATGCTGACGGCGCATGCTGGATCAGGCCTTCCAGGCCCTCGCTGACCCGACCCGCCGAGGCGTGGTCGAACGCCTGTGTGAGGGTCCGGCGTCGGTGAGCGAGCTGGCCGCGCCGTTCACCATGACGCTCGCCGCGGTCGTCCAACACGTGCAGGTGCTCGAGGCGGCCGGGCTGGTGCGGTCCGAGAAGATCGGTCGCGTCCGCACCGTGCAGGTCGATTCGGCGGGGCTCCGCTCGGCCGAGGAGTGGCTGGCCGCGCGAAGGACCCGCGTCGAGCGCGACCTCGATCGCCTCGCCGCGCTGCTCGCCGAGCCGGCACCCGAGCCATCCGCCAACGCAGAGGAGTGACCCGTGCCCGAACCGATCGTCCATGCTTCGTTCTGCGTCGAACGCACCATGCCCGCTCCGCCGGGCCGCGTCTTCGCCGCGTTCGCCGACCCCGAGCTGAAGGCCAAGTGGTTCCACGGTCCCGACGGCTGGGAGCCGACCGCCCTTGCGTTCGACTTCCGCGAGGGCGGTCACGAGACCGCCGCGGGCGCGGTGCCGGGGGAGTGGAGCAGTCGCTTCGAGGCGAACTACCACGTCATCGAAGTCGATTCGCAGATCGTGTACTCGTACGAGATGTTCCACGACGAGCTGCGGCTCTCGGTGTCGATCACGACCATCGAGCTCGACCCGATCGACGACGGCGCGGCGACGCGCGTCGTGTTCACCGAGCAGGGCGCGTACTTCGGTGACGGCAAGGGCGCGAACGAGAGCCGCGAAGAAGGCACGATCGGCTTGCTCGAG
>DASUMF010000266.1:0-8359 GCA_036277835.1 Acidimicrobiia bacterium | reverse complement strand
AGCTCGCCGGTGGCGGCGTCGTGGTAGTCGGTGATCGTCTCGGAGAACTTGAGCAGGCCACCGCGTTTGCTCTCCTTCTCCCACGACCTGCCCTCGCGTTCGGTCGCGACGAGCTCCATGCCCGCGCGCAGCGGCTGGTGGTACTCGAAGACCTGCTCGGCGTGGAGCAGCCCGCTGCCCTCGCGCACCGCGCCGCTCGGCTCGCGCCCAGATCCGAACCACGGCTCACCCGGCTTCGGGCGCAGCACGTTGTCGGGATCGAATTGCGACCCGGCCATCGAGAAGGTCGGGGGCGCGACCACGCCGCCGACGGCCTGCGCCTCGGGGCTGTCGGGATCGGCGAAGGCGGGATTGGGGTCGCCGATGGCGCGGGCGAACATCATGATGTGCGTCGCCTCGACCGGGAACCGCTCGATCTTCATGTCTGCTCCTCTGCTGACGGAGTGACGGGGCCGTCATCATCGCGCGACCCGTCGAGCGCGGTCGCCACGAGCACACGGCGCAGCACCTTGCCGCTTGCGTTGCGCGGGAGCTCGGCCGTGAACTCGACGACGGCCGGCACCTTGAAGTGGGCGAGGCGTTCGCGGCAGTGCGCCTGGACGGCGTCGATCGACGGCGGCGCCGCGGGATCGGTGGGCACGATCACCGCCTTCACGACCTCACCCCACCGCCGGTCGGGCACCCCGACCACCGCGACCTCGCGGATCCCGTCGAGCGACGCGAGCGCGCGCTCGACCTCGACCGGATAGATGTTCTCGCCGCCGCGGACGATGCGGTCGTTGACGCGGCCGTGAAGGCTGACGTAGCCGTCGGCGTCGATGCGTCCGAGGTCGCCGGTGCGGCGCCACCCGTCGGCGTCAGTGACGAACGCGTGCGCGGCGTTCACCGTGAGCTCGCCGATCCCGTCGTCGTCGACGTTCTCCAAGCGGAGCTCGACGCCGTCGGGCGCGCGCCCGACGGTCGCGAGCAGCTCGGGACGGGCGCCGAGCCCGAGGAGGTGATCGTCGGGACTCAGTGCGGTCACCGGGCTCAGCTCCGTCTGCCCGAAGATCTGCAGGAATTGCGTACCGGGCAGCGCGGCGAGGGCGTCGGCCAACGTCTGCAGATCGATCGGCGCCGCGCCGTACTGGAGGACGCGCGGGTGGGCGTCGGCCAACGCGCCCTCGGCGAGCAGCAGGTCGATCATCGTCGGCACCAGCAGCGCGTGCGTCACACCCAGCTTGCCGGCTTCACGCCACCCGTCGATGCTGAACCACGCTTGCGGGATCACCGCGGCGCCGCACCCGAGCACGGTGAAGACCATCGACACACCCGCGGTGTGGTGGAAGGGCGACGCCGAGCAGTAGCGGTCGCCCGGTCCGATCCCCATGACCCGGTGGTAGAGCTCGATGCGCGCGACGAGCGCGCGATGGCGCACGGCCACCGGCTTCGGCGCGCCGGTGGTGCCCGACGTGTGCACGACGAACGCCACGTCGTCGGGATTGCACGCCACCTCGGGCAACGGGCCGGGTGATGGTGGACCGTCGAGCACGTGGAGCGGTACCCCCGCGAGCCGCGCCACCTCGGCGGCGACGCCCACCAGCTCGGGTGTGGTGACCAGACCGACGTCGGTGAGGTCCTTCGCCGCCACCGCGAGCTCTGCGGGCTGCAGCTTCGTGCCGAGCGGCGCGAGTGCGCGACCCGACAGCGCGGATCCGACACACAACGCGAGCGCAGTGGGGGACTCGTCGAGCAGCGCCGGCACGCGGTCGCCGGGCGCGAAGCCGCACGCGGCGAGCCAGTCGGCCGCGCCGCCCCCTCGCGCGAGCAGCTCGTCGCCACTCCAGGTGAATTCAGCGGTGACGACCGCCGGCCGGTCGGCGCCGCGCCACTGCGCGAGCAGCAGGTCGTTCCAGGTGCGCTCGCCGGTCGCGGGTGGGGCCACGTGCGATCAGGCCAGCCCGAGGGGTGCGGCGCCGAAGAGCTTGCGCACCCCGAGCCCGACCTCGGCGGTGTCGAGCATCTCGCCCGACTTCGCGGTGTAGCCACCCTCGACCGTCCACCCACGCACGCGCATCACGGTGTTGCCGTCGACGCGCAGCACCGAGCCGCTCAACCAGCCCGAGTCCTCGGAGCACAGCCACGCCACCACCGGCGACGCGTTCGCGGGGTCGAGCTTGTCCCATCCACCGTCGTCGCCGGCTTCGCGTCCGATCGTCGCGAGCATGCGCGTCGCCGCGATGGGTGAGATCGCGTTGCAGGTGACGCCGTAGCGCTGCATCTCCATCGCGACCAGCATCGCGAAGGTCGCGATCGCGCCCTTGGCCGAGCCGTAGTTGGTCTGGCCCGCGTTGCCGAAGAGGCCGGCGCCCGAGGTGGTGACCACCACCCGGCCGGTGACGGGCTCGCCCGCCTTCGCCCGGTCGCGCCAGTACGCGCACGCGTGCTTGGTGAGTGCGACGGTGCCCTTGAGGTGCACCGCGATCACCGCGTCGAAGTCGTCCTCGGTCATCGACACGAGCATCCGGTCGCGCAGGAACCCCGCGTTGTTCACGACCGCATGCAGGTCGCCGAACTGGTCGACGGTGCGCGCCACCAGCGCCTGCATGCCGTCCCAGTCGGACACGGAGGTGCCGTCGGCCACCGCCTGCCCGCCTGCGGCCTCGATCTCGCCCACCACCGACGCGGCCGGCGACTCCTCGTCGCCTCCGGCGCCGCCGTGGAGATCGACCCCCAGGTCGTTCACCACCACGGTGGCGCCCTGGCGCGCCAGCTCGAGGCAGTGCGCGCGGCCGAGGCCGCGCCCCCCGCCGGTGACGATGACCACCCTGCCGTCCAGCAGGCCCATGGCGTTGATCCTCTCTCTGGTTCAGCGATTGCGTCAGCGACTGATGGCCGGGAACAACTCGTCGGCGCCGCCGGCTGCGATGTCGACGCCGAGCGCGCGCCGCCAGCGCTTCGCGGCGCCGTACTCGTGTCGCCACGCCCACAGGCGGCGCGAGAAGTGGTGCAACCGGTACTCGCGCGTGACGCCCATCGCGCCGTGGGCCTGGTGCGACGCGCGCGTCGCGTCGACCGCGGCGGCATCCACGACGACGCGCGCGGCCGCGATCTCGAAGCGTGCGTCGCCGGCGGCGAGCGCGCGCGTCGCGAGGTCCGCCGCCATCGACGCGCGCACCGACGCCTGCGCGAGGGTGACGAGGTGGAGCTGCACGGCCTGGAACGCGGCGACGGGCTTGCCGAACTGGCGGCGCTCGTTCGTGTAGTCGACCGTCAACTGCGTGAGGGTCTCGAGTGCACCGGCCGACAGCACGATCCGGCTCAGGCACCCGCGCTGCAACAGCGCGTCGGCGTCGACGCCGGCCGGCGCCGCGGCGTGCTCGAGGTCGGCGAGTGCGAGGTCGAACCGCACGACGTCGCGTGGTTCACCCGCCAGGTTGGTGCGCGCCTCGATCTCGAGCCGGTCCGGTGGCGTGGACACGATCGCCGGCCCGTCGGGCCCGTCGACAACCGCGAGCACGCGGTCCGCGCGGCGCGCCCAGGCCACCGTTGCCTCACCGCGGAGGCGCCCGTCCTCGAGCGTCAGTGCGCGCGAGTCGGGCACGACGGTGGTCGGTCCGTCGGGCAGCTCGAAGCCGGCGGAAGCCGCGAGCCACCCGCCGAGCACGCCGGTCTCCGCGAGCGGCACCGGCGCGGCGTGGCGCCCCGCGCTGCGCAGCACCGCCATCGCGTCGGCGAGCGAGCCACCCGATCCGCCGGCATCCTCGGCGAGCGAGATCCATGGGAAGCCCGATTCGGCGAGCGCGTCCCACACCGGCGCGCACCAGCCGTCGGGCTCCGCTTGCTCGACCGCGTCGAAGGTGCTCTCCTCCGCGAGCAGGCGTTCGACCGTCTCGACGAGGAGCGGGTCGACGCCCGCGCTCGGGACGCCAGTGCTCATCGCCGGCCCCCGCTCGGTTGCAACCCCTTGGCGGCGACCGACCGCAGCACCTCGTTGGTGCCGCCCCGAATCGTGAACGACGGCGCGGTGAGCGTGGCGGTGACCAGCAACTGCTCGAGCAACGAGCGCGCGGGCAGACTCGGCTCGAACTCGACGAACGCGAGCACCGCGTTGAGCACGTCCTGCTCGAAGCGCGTGCCCATCTCCTTCACCAGCGACGCCTCGATCGACGGCGAGCCACCGGCGTCGATCGACCGCGCCACCGACAGCGTGAGGTTGCACAGCACCCAGTAGTTGGCTGTCGCGCTGCCGAGCAGGTCGACGAGCTCGTCGGGCAGCGGACGGTCGCCCTCGTGCTCGCGCAGCAGCTCCTCCACGACCAGGAAGGTGCTGAGCCACCGGTCGGGGCCGCCGCGCTCGAACGCGAGCTCCGACGTGTTCTGGCTCCACCCAGCGCCGAGCTCGCCGAGCAGCAGGTCTTCGGGGACGAACACATCGTCGAGCACGACCTCGCAGAAGTCGGCGGTGCCGTCGATGAACGTGATCGGCGTGACGTCGACGCCCGGCGCGCGGAGGTCGACGATGAGCTGCGACATCCCGAGGCGCTTGTCGCCCGTCTCCTCGATGGACGCGGTGCGACAGAGGAGGATCATCCAGTCGTTGCGGTCGGCCCACGAGGTCCAGATCTTGCGACCGCTCACGACCCATCCGTCGCCGTCGCGTGTCGCCTTCGTGGACAGCGACGCGAGGTCGCTCCCGCTGTCGGGCTCGCTCATGCCGATCGAGAACGACAGCTCGCCGCGGCAGATGGGCGGCAGGAAACGTCGCTTCTGCTCCTCGGTGCCGAAGCGCGCGATCACCGGCCCCGACTGGCGGTCCGCGACCCAGTGGTGCCCGACCGGCGCGCCCCAGCGCAAGAGCTCCTCGGTGATCACCAGGCGGTCGACCGCGCTGCGGTCGTGGCCGCCGAACTGCGTAGGAAGCGCCATGCCCAGCCAGCCTCTGGCGCCGAGCTTCTGGGAGAACTCGGGGTCCTTCGCCGCGTTCATGCCGAGGCCGGGGGTGTAGGAACCGCGCGGCAGCTCGGCCGCGAGGAACGCGCGCACCTCGGCGCGCAGCGCCAGCTCGTCGACGGTGAGCTCGGTCAGCTCGAACTGCATCGCCGAGAACCTAGCGCCGTCCATGGGGGCCTGGGATAGCGTGCGACCGAGCCGATCCGGGGGGTAGTCGTGGAGCTCTGGGAGCTGTCAGCACGCGAGGAGATCCGGGACCTCGTCGCCCGCTACAACGCGAACGGCGACACCGGGCGGTTCCAGCAGGTCCTCGAGCTGTTCGCACCCGACGCCGTCATGGACACCGGTGATCGCGTGTACACGGGGCTCGACGAGATCATCGAGATCTTCACCGGGGCACGCGACCGCACCGACTACGGCGACATGCCCGTCTACGTGCGGCACTTCACCGCCACCCATCAGATCGACCTCGTCGACGAGTCGTCGGCGGTCGGGCGCTGCTACTTCCAGGTGCTCACGGCCATCGGCCTCGACCACTGGGGCCGCTACATGGACGAGTACAAGGTCGTCGACGGCCGGTGGCGCTTCTCCCGCCGTCGGGTGACCATCGACGGGCGGAGCCCCGACGCGCTGTTCGCCCCTGAAGGCTGATGGACGACCGACGCGTCGCCGAGCTGCTCGCGAAGCAGGACATCCGCGATGTGATGTACCGCTACTGCCGCGGCGTCGACCGGCGCGACTACGACCTGATCCGCAGCTGCTACCACCCCGACGCGGTCGACAACCACGGCGAGTACGTCGGTGGCGTCGACGGGTTCATCGCGCACGTCGAGGCGAACCTCGGTCGGTTCGAACGCACGATGCACTTCCTCGGCAACATCCTCGTCGAGGTCGACGGAAGCCGCGCGCGCAGCGAGAGCTACGCGATCGCGTTCCACCGACTGCCCGAACGCGGCGAGAAGCCCGAGCGCGACTACGTCGTCGGGTTGCGCTACGTCGACGACTTCGAGGCGCGCGACGGAGCGTGGCGCATCGCCAACCGCGTGTGCGTGTTCGAGTGGTCGCGCATGGACCCGGTGCCGGCCGGCAGCAACCGGTTCGGGCCGACGTTCGTGATGGGCAGCCCCGACGGTGACGACGTGGTGTTCGCGCCGCGGGGAGCGCTACCTCGCTGACCTAACTCCGTGACAGGTGCGCGTCGGCGAGGTCGGCGAGGTCGACCACGCGACGGGCCAGGTGCTCGAAGTCGACGTCGCTCGTGGCCATCGTGGCGCTCTCGTAGCGTCGCTTCACGCCCTCGGCGAGGATGGCCACCTTCCAGTGCTGGAACGCGCGGTAGTACTCCACGTCGTCGAGGTCGAATCCGGTGCGCTCCACGTAGCGCGCGACGACCTCGTCGCGGCCCGCGAACCCACCCGCCAGCGTGGGGGGCACCTCCATCCACACCTGCGGTGCGTCGTCGCCCGGCTCGTACCAGTTGTTCAGGATGAAGCCGACGTCGGCGAGCACGTCGCCGAGGGTCCACAGCTCCCAGTCCAACACCGCGAGGAGATCGCCCTCGGCGCCGAGGATCACGTTGCCGAAGCGGTAGTCGGAGTGGACGATCCCCGTGTAGCGCTGCGGCGGCGCCGCCGCGACCAGCCGGTCGTGGAGCTCGTCGATCAGCGGGAGCTCGCGGGTCTTGGTCTGCTCCCACACGCCGTACATCCGACGGAGCTGGCGTTCGAGGAACGCTTCGCGCTTGGCCGCGTCGCCCAAGCCGACCGCGTCGACGTCGACGCGGTGCAGGTCGGCGAGCACGTCGACGATCTGCTCACTCGCCCGGCGCCGGAGCTCGGGCGTGGGCAGCGCGCTCGCCGCGACCGACGGGTTGTCGACGACGTGGCCGTCGACGTGGTCCATCACGTAGAACGCGGCGCCGTTCACCGACTCGTCGGTGCACAGCGCCAAGGGCTCGGCCACCGGGACGACGGTCGGGAACAGCGCGGTGAGCGCACGGTGCTCGCGTCCCATGTCGTGCGCGTTGCCGCCGCGCGTGCCGAGGGGCGGCCGCCGCACGACGAGGGAGCGACCGGCGGCGTCGTCGGCTGCATAGGTGAGGTTGGAGTGACCGCCGCCGATGAGCCGGAACTCGACGGGAGCGACGACGGCAGGAACGTGCTCCACCATCCACGACGCGACACGCGCCGCGTCGAGCCCGGGGAGCGCGCCGGTGGCGTCAGTCATGCAACCCGACCGGCACGCCGTCCTCGATGCGGTCGTGGTACTCACAGTGGCCGACCGCGCGTCGCCCATCCGCGAACGTCCACTCGGTCGGCGACTTGACGATGCGCAGGATCGCCAGCTCACCTGCTTCGTTCGGCTGGCGGTGGCGCAGCGGCAACCAGTTCTGGGGCGTGCCCGCGGCGGTCAACGTGTGCTCGCCGCTCGTGATCGTGACCTCGACCCCGGTGAGGGGGTAGTAGGGCGCGGGCCCGTAGGTGTTGCGCATCGCGAAGTCGTCGACGACGTGGAACGCGCCATCGAGCAGCACGAACCCGCTGCGCGTCTGCTTCGTCGGCCCGACCGCGCGCGTGAGCATGAACCCGTTGGCGTCGTCGACCGCCGCGATGAGCCACCGCAGGTAGATCTTGGCGTGCCAATTGCGTGGCCCCCACGAGTGGTCCTTGCCGCCCCGGCCATCGACCGCGAACGTCTCGTCGCCGATCCGAACCGTCGCGGTGGTGTGCGCGAGATGTTGGTAGTGCGAATCGGCCTGGCCGGGCAGGAAGATCAGCTGCATCTGGTCCTGGTCCTGGCCCATCACCGCGTCGAGCCCGGCCGAGTGGCAGGTGAGCTCGACCTCGGCCATGGCGCGCTCACCCTCGGCGAACGCGGTCTTCGGGTCGGTGAGCGCCCAGGGGTCGGGCAGGATCGTCATCTCGCCCCGATAGCTCACCCGGTTCGTGCGCCACGGCGTGACCACGTCCCACGCCTGGCCACCGGCAGTGAGCTCGTTGGCGGTGATCGCCGGGCGGCCGAACTCGAACGCGACCCGCCCGTCGGGCAGGTACACGCACGCCGACATCTCGGCGTACCCCTCGTTGGGCCGGTTCCCGATCCGGAACCATCCGCCGACCCGGCGGGTCGGGTCCCAGAAGTCGACGTAGCGGCTCTCGTTCCAGTTCGGCGCCTCGCCCACCTCGTGCGCGCGCTCGTCGACGTCGGACAGGCGGACGCCCACGTCAGTCGGCGTCGCGTTCCTGCGCGCGGTCGTTGGTGGCGCCGTCGGGCACCAGGAGCTCGGCCCACGGCTGGCTCGGCTTCTCGCCCTTGCGGACGAGCAACGTGCCGTCGATGGAGTTGCGAACGGTGCGGGAGATCGCCGCGCCCACGCCGTCGACGCCGCCGTGCTCGTTGGCGCGGCCCATCAGCTCGAGCTGCGGTC
>DASUMF010000265.1:0-3013 GCA_036277835.1 Acidimicrobiia bacterium | reverse complement strand
ACCGCGCTCCAGGTCGGGCTCGACGGCTCGGTCAACGTCGAGCGCGTCGGCGGACGGCTCATCACCGGGATCGGCGGGCATCCCGACTTCTCCGCCGGCGCGAGCGGGTCGACCGGCGGGCTCTCGCTGATCGCGCTCCGGTCGACCACCCGCGGCGGGACCTCCACCATCGTGGCGACGCCCGAGGTGGTGTCGACCCCGCGCTGCGACATCGAAGTCGTCGTCACCGAGCACGGGATCGCCGACCTGCGTGGGGCCGACGACGACGAGCGGGCCCGGCGCCTCGTGGCGGTCGCGGCGCCGGAGCACCGGTCGTCGCTCTCGGGCTAGGTTCTGTTCAACAGCGTTGTCGCCGGTGCGCGGCGACCCCGGGGGAAGGACACGTCGTGGCCGACGAGCTCACATGGATGCCGGCGTCCGAGATCCGCACACTGATCGGGAAGGGCGAGGTGTCGCCGGTCGAGGTGACCGACCACTTCCTCGGGCGCATCGAGGAGCTCGACCCGGTGCTCCACGCCTTCCGCAGCCTCGACGCCGACGGCGCGCGCGAGCAGGCCCAGCGCGCCGAGGACGCGGTTCGCAGCGGTGACGAGCTCGGCACCCTCCACGGGATCCCGGTCTCGGTGAAGGAGCACATCGCGGTGGCCGGCCACCCGCTGATGGGCGCCGGGTACCCGGAGCCGATCTCGACGCGCGACGCGCTGGGCGTGGAGCGCCTGCGCGACGCCGGAGCGATCATGTTCGGCACCAACACGATGATGTACACCAACGGCCTCGGGCAGGACGCCGACGGCCGGATGACCATGGGCTTCGACTGGGACGCCGAAGCCAAGAACCCGTGGGACACCACCCGCGTGCCGGGGTGGTCGAGCTCGGGCGGCGCGGCCGCGACGGTCGCGGGCCTGATCCCGCTCGCGATCGGCACCGACGGCGGTGGCTCGACGCGCCTCCCTGCCGCGTACTCCGGCGTCTTCGGTCTGCACCCCACGACCACCCTGATCCCGTGGGCCGACTACGAGCAGCCGCAGGTCTCGCCGATGATGATGTCGATGGGCCCGCTCGCCCGTCACGTGCGCGACGCCGCGATCATGTTGCAGGCGATGGCAGGCCCCGACGGGCGCGACGCGACCTGTCTCCAGACCGAGCCGCCCGACTACCTCGCGGCCATCGACGCGGGCGTCGACGGCATGCGCTTCGCGTGGACCGACGACTTCGGCTTCACCGACATGTACGCGCAGGAGGAGAGCCCGCGCGTGATCGCCGCGGTGCGCGACGCCGCGCAGCAGCTCACCGGCATCGGCGCGAAGGTCGAGACGACCGACGAGCAGTGGGAGGACTTCTTCCCCGGCTTCATCGCCAGCACCTACCTCTATCCCACCGGCGGTGCGCGCCCGCCACGGCCCACGCCCGAGGCCTGGGCGCACGGGCTCGACTCCCGAAAGCGCAACTACGACAAGTTCCGCGCCGTGCTCGGCGAGCACGACCTGCTGCTGAGCGCGACCACCCAGCTGCTCCCCCGCACGTTCGAGGAGTGGGCCGACGCGTGGACGACGGGCGGATCGAAGTTCACGCCGCACGGCGCGTTCGCGCCCGTGTACACGAGCCACACGCACATGTTCAACTGGCTCGGCTTCCCGGCCGCGTCCGTACCGTGCGGGTTCGTCGACGGCCTGCCCGTCGGCCTCCAGCTGATCGGCCTGCCCGGCAGCGAGGCCACCATCTTCCGAGTGGCGAACGCGTACCAGCAGGCGTTCCCGCAGCTCGAGCACCCGCCCGTCTCGTAGCCGTGGCCGACGTCGAGACCAAGACCGCGGCCGGTCGGATCGTCGTGCTCGCCGACTTCCACATGGTCGACGCGCCCGACGACATCGAGACGATCATCGCCGGGGTCGTCGCGGCGGCCGAGGAGGAGGAGCCGGGCACGCTCGTGTACGCCTGGCATCGTCACGTCGACGACCCCAGCCACTGGACCGTGCTGGAGATGTACGAGGACGAGGCCGCGCAGCAGGCCCATCTGCGCGGGCCGCTCATGCGCGCCGCGACCGGGCCGCTCAGCGAGCTGATCGACTTCGCCAACGGCACCGCGACCCCGATGAAGGCGGTCGCGGGCAAGGGGATCGCGCAACGATGAGGGAGCAGGCGTGAGCGACATCGAGGCCAACAAGGCGATCGTGCGCGAGCGGCACGCGGCGACGCAACGGCTGTGCCTCGGCGGCGAGGACCACCGCCAGCACATGGCCGGCGGCGAGCGCCACCTCCTCGCCGGGTCGATGCCGGCGCACTCCACGACGGGCATCGAGTGGCTCAAGGCGTGGCACTCGCAGACCATGTCGCCCACCTTCCACGGGCTCGGGCCGATGATCGCCGAGGGCGACTGCGTGGTCGAGGAGTGGGAGACCTGCATCCACGGCAGCGACGGCACGCTCTACAACAACCAGTACTGCTGGATCCAGCGCATCGAGGGCGACCGCGTCGTCGAGGTGCGCGAGTACGAGGACAGCCACCACGTGTGGACGGTGCTCGGCACCAACCCGGTGTGGCCCGACCTCGAGCCGCTCACCGAACCGCGCGCGTCGAACCTCGAGGGCGTCGAGGTCACCGCCGAGTTCGCGCTCGACCCGACGCTGTTGCGCGACCCGGTGCCGAGTGGAGGCCGCGCGTCGAATGACGGCCCGCGCGCCGACGGCACCGGTCCCGAGGCCAACCGTGCGTTCGTCGCGTCGCTCCACGCGGCGCAGGCCGCGGGCGACGGCGCGCGCGTCGACGCACACTACGGCGAGGGCTTCCGCCACTTCCTCGCCGGTGAGCGCCCGTTCGGCTGGGACCACCTCCCCCTCGAGGAGCTGTACGCGCCGCTCGTCGCGCACCTCGCGTCGCCGATCACGGTGCGGTTCGGACCGATGGTGGCCGAGGGTGACCGCGTGTTCGAGGAGATGGAGACGATCGCCGAGCTCGACGACGGCACCGTGTACGACAACTACCACTGCTTCGTGCACGAGCTGCACGACGGCAG
>DASUMF010000264.1:0-9083 GCA_036277835.1 Acidimicrobiia bacterium | reverse complement strand
CGGCTTCGCGGCCGCGCAGGCGCACTACGCCAGCATCGGTCTCGCACCCCCGGTGAGCGCCCCGTGACCACGCGAGAGAGCGAGCAAGAGGTGTCGCAGCTGCTCCGGGTGCACTGCTTCGCCGTGTCGATGGACGGGTTCGGCGCTGGCGAGGGCCAGAGCCTCGACGCACCCTTCGGGCATGCCGAGCGCCGAGGAGGTCGCGTCGCCCAGCTTCCGGTCGACCTGGCCTCGTGGGCGTTCGCCACCGCCAGCTGGCCCAACCGCAGCGAGCCCGGCGGGTCGCGCGGGCTCGACGACTACTTCACCCGCGACTTCTCGAACAACATCGGCGCCGAGATCATGGGCCGCAACAAGTTCGGCCCGCAGCGTGGCCCCTGGGAGAACGAGGACTGGAAGGGATGGTGGGGCGACGTCCCGCCGTTCCACACACCCGTGTTCGTGCTCACGCACCACCTTCGGCCGTCGTTCGCGTTGTCGGACACGACCTTCCACTTCCTCGACGCGTCGCCTGCGGAGGCGCTGCGGCAGGCGAAGGCCGCCGCCGACGGCAAGGACGTGCGCCTCGGGGGTGGTGTCACGACGGTGCGCGAGTTCCTCGACGCCGACCTCGTCGACACGCTCCACGTCGCGGTGGCGCCGATCGAGCTCGGCCGCGGGGAACGCCTCTGGGTCTCGTCCGACGAGCTCCTCGACCGCTACCACCTCGACGAGGTGCCGAGCCGCAGCGGAGTGACGCACCTGTTGTTCTGGCGCCGCTGACGCGAAACGGACACCTCCGTTCGTGTCAAAGCCGTGGCATTCGGGCAACCTGGGCCCGTGCATGCACCCGACTTCCTCGACTTGGGCGACGACGTCACGGCACGGCTGGAGAACCTCGAGTCGCTCACCGACAGCACCCTGACACGCCTCGACGTCGACGACCTGCTCGTGGAGCTGCTCGAGCGTGTGCGCGACATCCTCGACGTCGACACCGCGGCCGTGCTCCTGCTCGACGAGACTTCCAAGGAGCTCGTCGCGCGAGCGGCCTGCGGCATCGAGAACGAGGTGCGCCAGGGCGTGCGGGTGCCGCTCGGCACCGGCTTCGCAGGGCGGATCGCGGCGTCGAAGCACGCCGTGCGGTTGGAGCGCGTCGACGAGACGACCGTCGCGAACCCGCTGCTGTGGGAGGCCGGGATCCAGGTGATGCTCGGCGTGCCCCTGTTCCGCGGGATGGCCGTGATCGGCGTGCTCCACGTCGGTCGACTCGACGCGCGTCCGTTCGGCGACGAGGACGCCATGCTGCTGCAGATCGTCGCCGATCGCATCGCAGGAGCGATCCAGACACGGGCGTTCGCCATCGAGCGGGCGGCAGCGGTGCTGCTCGAACGGAGCCTGCAGCCCTCCAAGTTGCCCCAGGTCCCGGGTCTCGCCTTCGCCGCCCGGTACGTGCCCGCAGAGAGTCGGGCCGTCGGCGGCGACTGGTACGACCTGTTCCTGCTCCCGTCGGGACACCTCTGGATCGTCGTCGGCGACGTCGCCGGCCACGGCGTGCACGCGGCCGTCGTGATGGGTCGCATCCGCAGCGCATTGCGTGCGTATGCGCTCCTCGACACGTCGCCGGCGCACGTGATCGACCTCGTCGACCGCAAGGTCGAGCAGTTCGAGATCGGTGCGCTCGCGACGATCGCCTGCGCGGTGAGCGCACCGCCGTACGACACGCTCACCGTCGCGGTCGCTGGTCACCCACCGCCCGTGGTCGCCACGCCGGCGGGCACGACTTCGTTCGCGCACATCGAGACGAGCCCACCCCTGGGAGTCCTGCCCGTCACCGACGGCCGGCGCTCGACCACGGTCGACCTCGCGCCGGGCGCGACGGTCGCGTTCTACACCGACGGCCTGATCGAGCGTCGCGGCGAGTCACTCGACGTGGGCCTCGAGCGGCTCCGAGATGCGACCACGGCCGGTCCACCCGAGCGCGTGGCAGCGCAGATCATGCGCAAGCTCGTCGCCGACACCGTGCCCCAGGACGACATCGCGCTGATCGTGCTGCAAAGAAGCGGCGATCCCGAGGCCGCCCCGCGCTAGTCGCCGGGGACGGTGTCGCCGTGGAACAGGCCGTCGAGCCCGGAGATCTCCAGCACCCGCAGGATCACGTCGCGCTCGCCCGTCGTGCGCATGGTGTGGCCCTGCTTGCGGAGCTCGTTGTAGCCGTGCACGAGCGCCGTGATCCCCGTGGAGTCGAGGAACGTGACCTCGGAGAGGTCGACGACCACGTCGGTCGTGGTGTGCTCGAGGATGCAGTCGGCGAGCTGGGGCGCAGTCGTCATCTCGACCTCGCCCGCGACGGCGATGACGACACGGCCGGCGTGGTCAGCGCTCACCTCGAGTGACAACTCGGTCATCTGCAGTCCCGGTCCTGGCTGCCCGAGCGGCAAAGCTACTTCGTGTTTCCGCCGCCACGCCGATGGGGAGGACTGTCAGTACGCGATGAGAGGATTCCCCTGGTGGAGAGCGTCGAGACGCACCTACCACCGCTCCCCGGTTCGTCGGCAACCGCGCGAGCGTTCCTTCGCGACGCGCTGAAGACGTGGGACCTCGACGGCTTCGGCGAGGTCACCGAGGTGCTCACCACCGAGCTGGTCAGCAACGTCGTCCGCCACGTCGGTGCACCGATGACGCTCCGTGCGTCGCGCCAGGCGAGCTCGATCAGGATCGAGGTCGACGATCCGAGCGACGTTCCACCGGTCGTGGAGCATCCCGGGCCGCTGGCCGAGCGCGGCCGCGGCGTGCTCCTCATCGATTCGTTGGCGAGCCAGTGGGGGATCGAGCACCGGGCGGAGGGTGGGAAGACGGTCTGGTTCGAGATCGACGTGAGCACCGCGACCGACGAGGTCCACCGCACCTGATCCAGCGTCCGGGGACGTGACAGACTCGGACAACGCTGTTGAGGAACGGGGGATCCAGATGAGTGGTGACCGCATGATGGTCGTGTCGCTCGACTGTCACATCGACGCCGAGTCGCCCCGCACGTTCGAGCCCTACGTCGAAGCCGCCTTCAAGGACGACTTCGAGGAGTGGGTCGCGCAGGTCGCGCAGACGCCCACGTTCGACGAGATGCTCGAGGGCCAGCTCGCCAAGGACTACATGGCGCTGCGGGGCAAGGCCACCGCCGAGTTCTTCGAGCGCATGGGCTACGACGAGGAGACGTATCGCGCCCGCGTGTACTCGACGATGTCGATGACGGGTGACCCGTCGGTGCGGCTCAAGGAGCTCGAGGCCGACGGCATCGTGGCCGAGATCCTGTTCCCGAACGGCCTCGCACCGATGGGCAGCGCGTCGTTCGCGTCGGCGGAGGCCAGTGACGACCCGAAGCGCCGCGAGGTCGTGCGCGCGGGCGTGATGGCGTACAACCGCTGGATCGCCGACATCTGCAACGCCCACCCGGGCCGGCGCGTCGGCACCGCGATCCTGCCCGCGATCTACGACGTGGCCGATGTGGTCGACATGATGACGTGGGCGAAGAACGCGGGGATCGGCGCGGTCACCTGCCCGTCGCCGATGGTGCCCGGCCTTCCGCCGCTGTGGGACGACTACTACGAGCCGATCTGGGCCGCCTCGGCCGACCTCGACCTGCCGTTGCAGTGCCACCTCGGTTGGGGCGGTGCCGCGTTCACGGAGAGCCTGATGCCGGGGGTGCTCGGCGGGCGCGGGGAGGGGATGGGCGAGCGCATCACCCGGCTGATGATCAAGTCGGAGGCGTACTTCTTCTCCCGGCGCGCGTTGTGGATCCTCACCTGGAGCGGCGCGTTCGATCGGTACCCCAACCTGAAGTTGATGTTCGTCGAGCAGCTCGCCGACTGGGTGCCCAACACGCTCCGCTTCCTCGACGGCGTGAACGGGCGTCACAACCATCTCGGTGTCGACGAGATGTCGAAGGGCCATGTGCTCCAGCGCAAGCCGAGCGAGTACTGGGTCGACCACTGCATGGTGGCGGCGTCGTTCATCTCGCGCGGCGAGGTGGCGATGCGCGACGAGATCGGCATCCAGAACCTCGCGTTCGGCACCGACTACCCGCACCCCGAGGCGACCTGGCCCACCACGAAGGCGTGGCTCAACGGTGCGTTCTCGGGACAAGGGGTGAGCGAGCAGGACGCGCGCCTCATCCTCGGCGAGAACGCGGTGCGCTTCTACAACCTCGACCAGCAGCAGCTCCAGGCCGTCGCGAACGAGGTGGGGCCGACCGTCGACGAGGTGCTCGTGCCCGAGAAGACCGTGAGTCCCGAGCTGCAGGCGTGGATGGAGAGCCGGGAGCTCAACCGACTCGTGGCGAGCGTCTGACGTGGCCGACGACTTGACCTGGATGCCGGCATGGCAGATCCGGGAGCTCATCGCCAAGCGTGAGGTGTCGCCCGTCGAGGTGATGGAGCACTTCCTCGGTCGCATCGAGGAGCACGACGCCACCCTCCACGCGTTCTGCTGGGTCGACCCCGACGCGCTCGACGGGGCGAAGGCGGCCGAGGCGGCGGTGCTGCGCGGTGACGAGCTCGGCCCGCTGCACGGCATCCCGATCTCGGTGAAGCAGAGCATCCCGTTCGCCGGCCAGGACCTCCTGCCGTGGCGCCCCGAGCCCACCGCCGGCACCGCGGCGCCCGCCGCGCGCGACGGTGTGATCGTCGAGCGCCTGCGCGACGCCGGCGCGATCGTCATGGGCATCAACTCGATGATGGGCACCGGCATGGGCAGCCCGTACCTCGGCGCGTACGACTGGGACCACGAGGCCCGGAACCCGTGGGACCCGAGCCGCGTGCCCGGGTGGTCGAGCTCCGGTGGCGCCGCAGCCGCGGTCGCCGCACTGCTGCCGATGACGATCGGCGGCGACGGTGGCGGCTCCACCCGGTTGCCCGCGGCGTACTCGGGCGTGGTCGGCATGCACCCGACGCCCAACCTCGTGCCGACCGTCGACTACCAGGCCCGCCAGCTCCCGTCGCTCACCAACTCGTACGGACCGCTCAGCCGCAACGTGGTCGACAACGCGATCGGCATGCGAGTCATCGCCGGTCCTGATGGTCGCGACTTCACGTGCAACCCCGCGGAGGTGCCCGACTACCTCGCCACCATCGACGACGGCGTCACCGGCATGCGCATGGCGTGGACCGACGACTACGGCTTCACCGACATGTACGCGATGGAGGAGAGCCCGCGCGTGATCGCCGCGGTGCGCGACGCGGCGCGCGGCTTCGACGCGCTCGGTGCAACGGTCGAGCCGGTCGACGACGTCTGGGAGGACTTCTTCCCCGCGTTCGGCGGCACCGGCTTCCTCTTCGGCGGCAAGGCCGCGATGGAGAACCTCCCGTCGCTCGAGCTGTGGGAGACCTCCCTCGACTCCCGGAAGCGCAACTGGGATCACTTCCGCGAGCTGTTCCGCACCCACGACGTGCTCCTGTCGGTCACGAGCCAGCTCACCGCGCGAACAGTCGAGGAGTGGAACGCGATCTGGGTGGCCGGTGGCTCCGACGACCGCCCGCACGGCAGCTTCGGCCCGACGTACTGCAGCCACACGATGATGTTCAACCTGCTCGGCTTCCCCGCGATCTCGATACCCTGCGGGTTCGTCGATGGCCTGCCCGTCGGGCTGCAGATCGTCGCGTGGCCGGGCAACGAGGCCAGGATCTACACCGTGGCGCAGGCGTTCCAGCAAGCATTCCCGCGCGACGAGCGCCCGCGCGTCAGCTGACCAGCACCCAGGAGCATCGATGACCGCCGTCACCCAGAAGATCGACGTGTCCTCGTACGTGCCCACCGACCCGTACTTCGGCGCGGCGTACCTCGACGAGGACGAGGAGCGCGACGAGCCGCTGCCGCACCGCATGGTCCACGGCGGGTTCGAGGGCACCGACACCCGCTTCCGGTTCTACTTCCCCGTCGACGGCTACGACGGACGGATGCTCAACCCCCTCTTCGGCGGCCACGGTGGCACCGAGGACTTCTTCGGCGGCCCCATGGGCGTGATCGGCGGCGGGTTGCCGATGGCGGTGCGGTTGGGCGCGTACATGATCGAGTCGAACCAGGGTCACATCGGCGACGACGTCGACCCGAAGGCCGGCGACGATCCCGGCCTCTACGGCTGGCGCGCGAGCGCCGAGGTCGCGCGCCTGTCCAAGTTCGTCGCCGCCCAGATCTACGGCGCGGCGCCGCACCACTCGTACATCTTCGGCGGGAGCGGTGGCGCGCGCCGCTCGCCGCTGTGCCTCGAGAACGCGCCCGATGCGTGGGACGGCTGCGTGCCGTACATGGGCGGCGGCGACATCGCCGAGCACGGCAACAACAACCGCATCAAGGGCGCGCAGGTCATGTCGTTCGCGTCGATGTTCAACGTGCAACGTCTGCTCGGGACGAAGATCAGCGACGTCGTCGACGCCATGACGCCCGGAGGGAGCGGCGAGCCGTACGCGGGCCTGACGACCCACGAACGGGAAGAGCTCGCGAGCTTGTACCGCCAGGGCTTCCCGCGCGGCGACGAGTTCATGATCTCGCAGCCGATGGGGCAGATGTGGCTGTGGACGTCGATCGCCGACATGCTCGTCGACGCCGATCCCACGTACTTCGAGAACTTCTGGACGAAGCCCGGCTACATCGGCCACGACATGCCCGGTGAGGTGACACGTGACCTCATCGACCGCACCGTCACCGTCACGCGGGTGCTCACCGCCAACGACCTGCTCGAGGATCCGGCCTTCGCGGGGCCCGAGCACCAGACGATGCGGACCCTCGTGGCCGTCATGGCCAGCGCCGCCAACGCGTTCGACATGCCCTTCGCGGTCGAGCTCGACGGCGTCGGCCCCGGCTACCGCCAGGGCGCAGGGCTGCGCGTCGTCTCGGGCAAAGCGGCCGGACGCCAGCTGTACTGCAACATGTTCGCGGGCGACGTCTTCTACGGCGACGGTCACGGCGAAGCGAACCTGCTGCGCTTCACCGACGTGCTCCCCGGCGACGAGATCCACATCGACAACCGCCGCTTCCTCGCGTTCTGCTACTTCGCCCGCCACCACGTGATGGACGACGTGCAGTTCGACTCACTGCGGGTCGACGGCCGACCCGTCCACCCGCAGCACCCGGTGCCGCTCATGTCGCCGCTCATGGGCAACTCGTACTCGGGCCAGTTCGCAGGAAAGCTGATCTGGGTGCACCACACGCACGACGCGTCCTTGTGGCCGCCGCAGGGCGTCATCTACCAGGAGGCGGTCGTCAGCGCGCAGGGTGAGGACGGCGCGGCCGAGCGGTTCCGGCTGCGCTGGACCGAGAACGCGGAGCACGGCTCACCCGCGACCTTGCCGTCTCCGCCCGGCCGGGCCGGCGCGACGTGGCTCGTCGAGACGCAACCCATCATCGAGCAGACGCTGCGCGACCTCATCGACTGGGTCGAGCGTGGCGTCGAGCCGGTGGCCACCGCGTACAGCTACGGCGACGGCAAGGTCACGCTGCCCGCGACGGCCGGCGAACGCGGCGGCATCCAACCCGTGGTGTCGGTGACGGTCGACGGCCGTGATCGCGCCGACGTGCGCGTCGGCGAGGCGGTCACGATCGATGTCGTCGCCGAGGTGCCACCGGGCGCGGGCACGATCGTGAGCGTCGACTGGGACTTCGACGGCTCGGGCACCTTCCCGCTCCGTCACGAAGGCGTCGACGGAACTGCGACACGGGTCGAGCTGTCGACCACCCATGTGTACGAACAGCCGGGCAGCTACTTCGCGACGGCGCGCGTCCAGTCGCATCGCGACGGGAACGTCGAAGCGACCGACCGTCGCATCCCGAACGTGGCGCAGGTCAGGATCGTGGTCAGCTGATGGGCGAGCTCGACGAACCGACGTTGTTGCAACGGCTCGACGCGCTCGTGCCCGTGCTGCGTGAGCGCGCGCAGGAAGCGGAGGACCTCCGTCAGATCCCGCAGTCCACCATCGACGACGTGTGGGCGACCGGGTACCTGTCGGCGTTCCGCACCTGTCACTTCGGCGGGCCCGGCCTCGGACTGTCGGCCCTTGCCAACGGCGCGCGGATCCTCGCGCACGGTTGCGCCTCCACCGCGTGGACGATGGTGTTCCTCGCGCAGCACACGTGGATGTTCGCCAAGGCCAACCTCGAGCTCCAGGAGGAGCTCCTCGGTGGCGAGCGACCGGGCATGCAGGCCGGCGCGCTGGGCCGGCTCGGCGTCGCGGTGCCCGTCGACGGCGGCTACCGGGTCACGGCGCGCTCCGACTGGAACTCGGGCGTCATGCACGCCGAGTGGGTCAACTGCAAGGCGCTCATCGAAGGCGACGACCAGGTGATGATGGTCGTGATGCCGACGGCCGACGTCGTGATCGACGACGTGTGGCACACCGCGGGCCTCCGCGGCACCGGCAGCAACACGATCGTGGTCGACGACCTCTTCGTGCCCGCGCACCGCGTGCAGCCGTCGTCGGAGTTCCTCGGCAACCGCGCCCATCCCGTGCACGACGACGAGCCGTGGGCGAGCTATCCGTTCGTGCCGGTCGCCATGTGCACGCTGTCTGCCGTCGCGCTCGGCGCGGCCGAAGCGGCGGTCGACGAGTTCCGGGATCTCCTCGAGCGGCGGACGCTCGCGTTCTCGGGCGGCGCCAAGCAGGTCGACCAGCCGGTGTCGCAACTGCGGCTCGGCGAGGCGGTCAGCGCCCTCCGGTCGGCGCAACTCCTGTGGCACGACATGGTGGCGAGGATCATCGACGTGTGCGAGCCGCGCGGCGAGCTCACCGAGCGCCAACGCGTCGCGATCCGCCTCGACGCCGCGCGAGTGGTGCACGACTGCCGACGCCTGCTCGACGACGTCGTCATGCCGAGCGCCGGCGGCAGCAGCTACTTCGACGCGGCGGCGCTCCAACGCATCCAGCGCGACCTCGAGGTCCTGAAGGGCCACGCGATGTTCGACTGGGACCGCGTCGCGTTGCTGGCCGGTCGGGTCGAGCTCGGCATGCCGGTCGCGCCCACCGATCTCATCTGACGGGCGTCGACACGGTCGTCACCCGACGACGACGCGAGCCTGTCCGAGCGTCTCCATCCGACCGTGCACCGCGCCGACGTCGCCGGTG
>DASUMF010000263.1:0-3230 GCA_036277835.1 Acidimicrobiia bacterium | reverse complement strand
GCCGCGCTCGCGACCCCGACGGATGCGGACACGACCCACGTGAGCGCCGCGCACGCGCCGAGCACGATCGCGCCAGCGGCACGGAGCTTCGCCACCACATCGGCGTCGCGTGCCGGACGGTGCCCGGCGTAGATCGGCGATCCGTACTCCGTCGGGAGGTTCGCAGTGTCGAAGATGTCCTTCACGCCCACCGCGAGCCCGGCCAGTGACCCGTCCGACGGTGGGGTGGCGCGCGCACCCTCGATGTCGAGGCGCACCCACGCGTGGACCGCGTGCTCCCACTCGTCGATGGCGACGATCGCCGAGGTGAGACCGTCGGGTGCCGGTCGCTCGCCGCTCACCCGCGTCCTCGCGTCAGGCGACGCCGGTGATGGTCACCGCGCCGGTCGCGTCGCGCACGGTGAGGGTGACGGTGCGGGTGGTCCCGTCGGCCAGCGCAGCAGAGCACTGCACCGATTCGCCCGGCCGGCGGACGAGGAACGCGGGGCCGCAGTCGACCGTGGCGGTCAGCGACGCGTTGGCCGCGACGAACTGCTCCAGCGCCTGCTTCGTGAGCACGGCCTGCGGGGTGCTGAGCGAGAACGACCCGGTCGAGCCCGACTGCGTGGCGTCGATCACTAGGAAGGTGCCCGGGAGCTGCACCGTGCAGCTGAACGTCGCACCGGCGGCGCGCGGCGCGGTGGGCGGGCACGCCACGTTGCCGTGCGCGAGGCCGGGGTAGGTGGAGTCGACGAGGCGTGCGATCTCGGTGCGCGCCCTCGCGGTCGACACGGTCGACGGGTTCGCCGCGCTCGCGACCCCGACGGATGCGGACACGACCCACGTGAGCGCCGCGCACGCGCCGAGCACGACAACGAGTCCCCGACGCATCGCCGCACCCTACCCACCGCCTCCTGGGTTGTTCTGGCGTACCCGGACCCACCTGCTCGGTGGTTCGGGTACGCCAAAACGGAAGGAGAGGGGGAGGGCGTACAGTTCCGGGCCGTGAGCACTGGCGCGGAGGGGTCATCGGCCACGGGCCGCGACGTGGCGCCGGTCGCCGTGCCCGTTCCCGCAGCGCCGCCGGCGGTTGGCGATGTGCTCAGCCACGGCGTGCACGTCGGACTCGGCGCGCTCGGGCTCGCCCGCCACGCGCTCGGCGCGGTGATCGCGCGCACCACCACACCGTCGGCGACCCGCCCACCTTCACCGCCGAGCACCGCCGACATCCTCCCGGGCGCGGTGGTCGGCTTCGGGATCCTCGTCGAGCGTCGGGTGCGGGCGGTCGGCGGCGCGATCGGCAACGGGGCATCGGGTGTGGCCCGTGCCGTCGGCACGCCCGACGTCGTGCAACGCGCCTTGCGCCCCGTCGAGGACGTGCTCTGGAACTGGAACGAGATCGCCCGCCGCGAGCAGGCCCGCAACCGGGCCGAAGCGTCGGCGGTGGTGCCCACCCTCGTGCAGCAGGTGGCCGAGAACGTGGTCGGACAGCTCGACTTCGAGCGGCTCGTGCGTCGCATCCCGGTGGCCGACATCGTCGCCGAGGTCGACGTCGAGGCCGTGGTCGCGCGGATCGACCTCGGTGGGGTGATCCGCGAGTCGACGGTGTCGCTCGGCGGTGAAGCCGTCGACGGGCTGCGCGCGCAGGGCATGGCGCTCGACGTGTGGAGCGCGCGTGTCGTCGACCGCCTGCTGTTCCGCAAGCGTCCTCGACAGGTCGAGCTCCACCCCGCACCATGAGCGCGCACGCGACCCGGATGACCGGACGCGAGCGCGCCCACGCGCTCCAGGACACGCGCGCCGGCTTCGTGTCGCGCGTCGTGGCGGCCGGCGTCGACGTGGTGATCGTGTTCGCGCTGCTCCTCGTGGCCGAGGCGGGCTTCGCCGCAGTGCGGTTCGCGATCGCCGATCAGCCCTTCGAGTACCCGAAGCTCGGCAGCGCCGGCAACAGCTCGTTGCTCTTCGTGCTGCTCGTGATCGTGCTCACCCTGGCGTGGTCGAGCTCGGGGCGCACCCTCGGCAACAACCTCGTCGGCCTGCGGGTCGTGCGCGAGAACGGCGGCGAGGTGTCGTGGCGCCGCGCGCTGGCCCGGGCGCTCATCGTGGTGGCCTTCCACGTCGTGGCGATGGGGTGGATCCTCGTGAGCAAGAAGAACGCCGGGATCCACGACCTCGTGTGCCGCACCACCGTCGTCTACGACTGGCGCGCCCGCCGGGAGCCCGCAGCTCCCGCTCGGCACGATTCCCGACAAGCCCGGTAAGATTTCGAGCCGTGCCCACGCAGCTCTCGCACCTCGACGTGCTCGAAGCGGAGTCGATCCACATCTTCCGAGAGGTCGCGGCCGAGTTCGAGAAGCCGGTGCTCCTCTTCTCCGGCGGCAAGGACTCGATCGTGATGCTGCGCCTGGCCGAGAAGGCGTTCTGGCCGGCCAAGATCCCGTTCCCGGTGATGCACGTCGACACCGGGCACAACTTCCCCGAGGTGCTCGAGTACCGCGACCGCCGGGTCGCCGAGCTCGGGCTCCAGCTCGTGGTGGCCTCGGTCCAGGAGTCGATCGACACCGGGCGGGTGGTCGAGGAGACGGGCCCGCGGGCGAGCCGCAACCGCCTCCAGACCACCACGCTGCTCGACGCCATCACCGAGCACGGCTTCGACGCGGTGTTCGGCGGTGGTCGGCGCGACGAGGAGAAGGCGCGGGCCAAGGAGCGCGTGTACTCGTTCCGCGACGACTTCGGGCAGTGGGACCCGAAGAACCAGCGTCCGGAGCTGTGGAACCTCTACAACGGTCGCCACCGCAAGGGCGAGCACATCCGCGTGTTCCCGCTGTCGAACTGGACCGAGCTCGACATCTGGCAGTACATCGCGCACGACGAGATCGAGATCCCGTCGATCTACTACGCGCACCGGCGCGAGGTGTTCCGCCGCGACGGCATGTGGCTGGCGGTGTCGCCGTTCGTCACGCTGATGGAGGGTGAGGAGCCGGTCGACATGCTCGTGCGCTACCGCACCGTCGGCGACGCGTCGTGCACCGGCGCGGTCGAGTCGTCGGCTGCGACGGTCGACGAGGTGATCCTCGAGGTGGCCGCGTCGCGCATCACCGAGCGCGGCGCGACCCGCGCCGACGACAAGTTCGCCGAAGCGGCGATGGAAGACCGCAAGCGCGAGGGCTACTTCTAGATGGCAGAGATGCTGCGGTTCGCGACGGCCGGGTCGGTCGACGACGGCAAGAGCACGCTCATCGGGCGGCTCC
>DASUMF010000262.1:0-2529 GCA_036277835.1 Acidimicrobiia bacterium | reverse complement strand
AGCGGATCGCCGCGCTGCACACGCGCGGCGACTGCTTCGTCGGCCTCGCCCGCGGCGAGGGGTGGGGGATCGGCGCGTTCGACGCGTGTGCATACGGGAACCCCGTCGTCGCAACCGGTTGGGGTGGCTACCTCGAGTACCTCACCCCCGAGCACGCCTTCCTCGTCGACCACGGCCTCGTGCCGGTGCACCACCACGCGCACGGGTCGTACAGCAGCGACCAACGTTGGGCGGAGCCGTCGATCGCGCACGCGGCCGAGCAGCTGCAGCGGGTCGCGGCCGATGTCGACGGCGCGCGCGGGCGCGCCGCACCCCTGCGCGATCGGGTGCTGCGCGACTTCGCGCCCAATGCGGTGGCGCGCCGGCTGGTCGATGCGCTCGAATGCAGCCCGTGACCGCCGCCGCCTCCGCCTCGGTGCCACACGACGGTCGGCGAGCGAGGCTCACCGCACGGGTCGGTGGCGAATCGGGCGTCGGGTACGTGGCGGTGATCGCGGTCACCTTCCTGTGGGGCCTCGGCCCGCTGTTCGTGCGGGGCATCGATGCGTCGCCGCTCACGATCGCGGCGTGGAGGAACTGGCTCGCGGTGCCGATCATGCTCGTCGTCGCATACCTCGCGAAGGCGCCGCTGGCGTGGCGGTGGATGAAGGCCGCGCTCGCGGGCGGCGTGGCGTTCACCCTCGCGCAGACGCTGGGCTTCGCGTCGTTCCAGGAGACGTCGCTCGCCAACGCGGTGCTCATCGGCGCGATCTCCCCGGTGATGATCGCGGTGATCGCGGTACCGATGTTCGGTGAGCACCTGACGCGCGCGCAGGTCGCACTGATGGCCGTCAGCATGACCGCAGTCGCGGTGTTCGTGCTGAGCGCGGGCAGCACGAGCGGTGCGAGCCTGAAGGGCGATTTGCTCGCCGTCGGCAGCCTGCTCGCTCAGACCGTCTACCTGCTGAGCGTGAAGCGCGCGCGGGTCGAAGGTGTGCCCGCGGCGGCCTACATCGCGGGCGTGTTCATCATCGGCGGCACGTTGATCACCCCGATGGCCGCGCTCTGGGGCACGTCGTTCACCTCGATCACCGGCGAGGAGTGGGGCTACCTCGTCGCGCTGGCGGTGATCGTCGGATGCTGCGGCCACGGGCTCATGACGTGGGCGCAGAAGCACGTGAACGTGGGCATCGCGTCGGTCATCATCCTCGGCACCACCGTGGTCAGCGCGGTCGGCGGGTGGATCTTCTTCCAACAGGCGCTCACCGGCGTGCAGATCGTCGCCGGCCTGGTGGTGCTGGCGACCATCGCCGGGATCCTGGCCATCCAGATCCGCCAACAGGACGACGAGATCATGCTGGTCGACCTCGCCGAGCCCCCCTTCGCCGACTGACCCCGGCACGGTTCGGCAGCTGCCGGATCGGGAACCCTCCGGGCATGACTTCGTTCGCCCCCGGTTCTTCGACCGCGCAACAACACCGCGACGAGGCGCACCAGATCCACCCCAACCACGACCTCGCGCCCAAACGGTCCCACTGGCATCCGCTCGCGGTCGCCGGTCGCGCCGGCCGTGGCGCGGTGGCCGGCGCGATCGCCACGGTGCCGATGGCAGCCGTGCAGCTCGCGGGTGCGCGCACTCATCGAGCGCGGCCGTCGTACGTGGAGGTCGTGCGCCGCGCCGGGAAGCGGCTCCCGCACGTGCACACCCCGCGTGGTTCGAAGTTGGCGTACGGCGCACTCGCGCTGCACGTCGGGTTCGGCGCCGCGGCCGGTGCGCTCTACGCGGTGGTTGCGCCCTCGCGCCACCGCGTCGCGACCGCGCCCGCGTTCGCGCTGATCGAGCACGGTGTGAGCTATGCGGGATGGGTCCCCAAAGTGGGGCTGATGCCCGCGCCCACGCGCGACGACCCGCGTCGCCAGGCCTTCACCGCGGCAGCCCACATCGTCTACGGCACGACGCTCGCGGCGGTGCTGGATGCCTTCGACCGCATCGACGCGCGGCGCGCGCCGGCGGACGATCCGGTGAGTGTGCGCGAGGCCGTCGCGGGGTAACGCCTGCTGATGGAGACGACACCCCTCGAGACCGACACCCGGCGCGTCGACGTCAAGTCCCGTACCGTCCGGCGATTCACCTTCCGGTTCGACTGGCGCTACCGCGTGGCGGGCAAGCCGTTCAGCGTCGACGCCGAGCACACGTTCGTGGAGATCGACCGGCCGGACGCGCACGAGCCCGGCGTGTTCCGGGCTCGCTTCGGCCCCTGGAAGATCGAGACCTCACTCGACAACGTGGTCGCCACCCGGGTGACCGGCCCGTACTCCGTCTTGAAGACGATCGGGCCCGCGCACCTCTCCCTCGCCGACCACGGCCTCACGTTCGCGACCAACAACGACTGCGGCGTGTGCATCACGTTCAAGGAGCCCGTCCCCGGCATCGAGCCGCTCGGCGTGCTCAAGCACCCCGCGCTCACGGTGACCGTCGTCGACGTCGAAGGCCTCCAGGACGCCCTCGACCACCTCAACTGAACCCGATCGGAACGAAATTGCGTCACC
>DASUMF010000261.1:0-5761 GCA_036277835.1 Acidimicrobiia bacterium | reverse complement strand
GGGAGGGTTCGAGATGGCAATTCTCATGCGGATGGATTGGACCGGCCTGAGCACCGAGCAGTACGACGCCGTTCGCAAGCTCGTGAATTGGGAAGGCGATCAGCCGCCCGGCGGTCTTGCCCACGTCGCCGCGTTCGACGACGGCGGGATGCACGTGAACGACATCTGGGAGTCGCGGGAGGAGCTCGATCGCTTCGTCGGTGAGCGGCTCATGCCCGCCGTCGCGCAGGCGGGCATCGAATCACAGCCGGATGTGACCGTGTGGGAGGCGCACGCGGTGTACATCCCTGGCGTCACGCACTGACGACAGTCCCCGACGCATCACTTCGCGGCCGCGGCACGCGCGTCGCGCATCGGCGCGGTTGCGAACTCTCGTACGCCGTCAGCGAACGGGACCTCGGCGCGGAAGCCGAGCTCGCGCTCGGCGGCGTCCGCCGAGGCGAAGACATGGCGCACGTCGCCCACCCGGAACCTCGGCACGACCTCCGGCACGGTGTCGGCACCGAACGCCGTACAGAGCTCGGCCGCCAGGTCGAGCACCGTCCGTGGACGTCCACTCGCCACGTTGAGCGGACCGCGCCACGACGACGAGCTCTCGAGGGCGAGGCGGTTCGCCCGGGCGACGTCGCGCACGTGCACGAAATCGCGCCGTTGGCCACCGTCTTCGTAGACCTGCGGCGAGCGGCCTCCTTCGAGTGCGCTGCGGAAGATGCTCGCGACGCCCGCGTACGGGGTGTCGCGAGGCATCATCGGCCCGTACACGTTGTGATAGCGCAGGGCGACGACCGGTACATCGTGGTCGCGCCCGAAGACCGCGCAGAGGTGCTCCTGCTGCAACTTGGTCGCGGCGTAGACGCTGCGCGGATCGGGCCGAGCCGACTCGAGGACGGGATGGCACGTCAGCGCGGCGCCGCAGCCGGGGCACACCGGTTCCCACTCACCCTGTTCGAGGCGCGCCGTGTCGCGCGGCTCCGGGACGACTGCCCCGTGCCGCGGGCAGCTGTACGCGCCCTCCCCGTAGATCACCATGCTGCTCGCGAGCACGAGTCGGCCCACGAAGCCCACGTCATGCATCGCACGTAGCAGCGAAGCGGTTCCCACGTCGTTGGCCTGCGTGTAGGCGACGATGTCGCGGAAGTCGAGGCCCATGCCGACCATCGCAGCCTGATGCGACACCGCGTCGACGCCGTCGAGGACCTCGACGAGCGTGGCGACATCGGACAGGTCGATCCAGTGGTACTCGACGTCGGCAATGAGGCCCACCGGAGGCGCGTGGTGCGCCGCAGGGTGGAGCGAGTCGACGACGACCACCTCGTGACGCGCGGCGACGAGCTCTTCGACCACGTGCGACCCGATGAAACCTGCTCCACCCGTGACGAGGATGCGCATCAGGAATCGTCGGTTGCAGCAAGTGGGAGGCGGAGCGTGAAGCACGCTCCGCCGTTCTCGTTGCGTACCGAGATGTCGCCGTGGTGCGCTTCGACGAGCCCGCGCGCGATCGCCAACCCGAGGCCGGCACCACTGTCGCGGGTGCGGGCCGCGTCGCCGGAGAACGCGACGTCGAAGACCCGGGGGAGGTCCTCGATCGCGATGCCTCCGCCGTTGTCCCGCACCTCGATGAAGCAGTGCCGGTCGGTCACACCCGCCGCGACGACGACGGTGCCATCACTCGGCGTGAAGCGAATGGCGTTCTCGAGCACGTTGCGCAGTGCGCGCAGTACCTCTGGTGGTGAAGCGTCGACATCAGGGGACGGGCCGTCGAGGCGACCCTCGAGCCGTACGCCTTTGGCGGCGGCGACCGCGTCCGCGCCCGCCAGTGCGTCCGACACGAGGTCGCCGAGCGAGACACGCGCGAACTCCAGTTGGAGCACGCCGGCCTGGGTTCGGCTGAGCTCGAAGAGATCGTCGACGAGGCCCGCGAGGCGATCCGCCTCCATGCGGAGAATCGCGTGGTAGCGCTGCACCGTGTCGGGATCCTCGACGATCCCGTCCTCGAGCGCCTCGGTCACGGCACGGATCGCGGCGAGCGGCGTTCGGAGATCGTGTGACACCCAGGCGATGAGCTCGCGCCGCGACTGGTCGAGCGCTTGCTCACGCGCGCGCGACTCCGTGAGCTTGCCCGCAGCCACCACGAGCTCGTCGTAGAGCCGCGCCAACTCGTCGGGCACCGGGCCGGCTGGCACGTCCGCGAGGACCTCACCGTCGCCCATCTGGCGCGCCACCGAGATGAGGGCGCCACTGGCGCGCCCGACGCGGCGACCGACCACGAGGGCTGCGATCACGCCCACCGTGCCCGCGGCAACGAGGATCACGGCCAGGGTCGTCAGGTCGTGCTCGCTCAGGAACATCGCTTGCGCCCCGACCCACGCGCCGACCGCGACCGATGCGAGCACGACGAGTGCCGTCGCCGCGATCTGGGTCGCGAGCGAGCGCCGGCGAGCCAGTCGGAGGACGAACACGCCACCGATGCAGCCGACCACGGCCGTCCCGGCGCCGATGCCGGCAACCTCGAGTGTGTCGTGGGTCGACATCCCGGCACCGAGTGCGATCAGCAGAACGATCAACGCACCGACGGACGCGACGATCGCCGATCGCACCAGATCTTCCGGGCGCCCGCGCGTCATGCGGCTTCCAGCGGGTCGAAGCGGTACCCGACGCCCCACACGGTGGTGATGAGCTGCGGTGTCGACGGGTTCGGCTCGATCTTCTCGCGGAGCCGCCGGATGTGCACCGTGACAGTGGCCGTGTCGCCGTACGTGTAGCCCCACACAGCTTCGAAGAGCTCTTCGCGCCGGAATGCACGGCGGGGATGGCGAGCGAGGAAGGACAAGAGGTCGAACTCGCGCGCAGTGAGCGCGACGACTCCATCGCGGGTGCGCACCTCGCGAGCGCCGAGATCGATCGACACGGTCCCGACGTCGATCACCGCGGTGCTATCCGCGACCACTTGCGCGGTGGTTCGCCGCAGCACCGCGTTCACGCGAGCGATCAGCTCGCGCGGCGAGAACGGCTTCGACACGTAGTCGTCGGCGCCGAGCTCCAGTCCCATGATGCGGTCGTCCTCCTCACCCCGCGCTGTGAGGATCACCACCGGCACCGGCGCGAACGTGCGGAGCTGCCGACAGACCTCGAGACCGTCCATCCCGGGCAGCATGAGATCGAGGATGACCAGCGCCGGCGGTGCGGCCGTGGCGCTGGCCAACGCCGCGAGCCCGTCGCCCACCGTCTCGGTGAGATACCCCTCGCGCTCGAGGTAGCGCACCACGACCTCGGCGACCGTCGGGTCGTCCTCCACGACGAGCACGCGAGCTGACATCACCATGCTGTTCGCACCAAGCTCTCCACCACGATGGCCGCGCAGCCCTGCACGAGCAGCCATCCGCCCGCGCCTCCCAGGCTAGGCACTCGCGACGATGCCCTCGACCGGACCGCGAGGGTTCCGCCGCTGAGCAGGATGAACGGCGTGAACGGGAGCCAGATGCGCTCGACCTCCGACTTGGACATCCCGGTGAGATCCGCCACCATGACGGCGAGCAGCGCGCCACCGACGAGCAACCAGCACGATCGATTCCGCAGCCGCCAGAGCGCGACCGCGATCGCGGGCCCGAGCGCGATCGCGAGGATGGACAGGTTCACGAGCAGGAACAGCTCGTACGGCCGGCGCGACGCGATGCCGCTGAAGTATCGATCCCGCGTCGCGAGCAGGCCGTCGACCCACCAGAAGCCGGCAAGGGCGAACGCCACGACCACCGGCACCGCGCCGACCAAGGTCAGGACGACGACCCGGAGCGTCCGCCGATGCATCGCGACGCCGAACGGAATCAGCGCCAGCAGCACGAGTCCGTACGACAGGAACCCGACCATCCCGAACAGCACGCCGCCTGCGAGCGCGAGCGCGTCCCGCCGACGGCCGGCCGCACCGGTTGCGAGCACCACCATGGCGATCGCGGCGGCGCCCACGCCCGCGTAGAGCGCGTCGGCACTCGAGGCGATCCACAGCGCAGCGGGCGCCACGACCACGAACGGTGCCGCACGACGAGCCCAGTCCTCGTCGACCACCTCACGGGCGCAGACGAGCGCGAGCGGTGCCGCCGCCGCCCCCACGAGCACGACCATGAGCGCGACCGGTGCCGGACCACGCAGCCCGACTGCACGGAGCGACCACGCGAGCAGCACGAAGCCGGGAGGATGGCCCTGCACGTGCACGGGCAGCGTCGCGATCCGATCGGTGAAGGTGGCCAGGAAGCTGCCGACCGAGTCGATCTTCGGGAGCACCGCCAGATAGTCGGACGCGTTGTGGTCGAACGGGGCGACGACGCGGTGGAGGCCGCGGACCGAGGCGAGCGACAGCGCCCACAAGACGCCGATTCCCCACCATGCGGCGAGGCAGCCGCGCCAAGGCAGCGCCTGCAGGTTCGACAGCAGGCACACGACGACGACGAGGAGGGCGAGAGGAACGAGCGTGGTCCAGCCGAGATGCGGGCTGAACGCACCGTGCAACGGAGCACCATCGAGGCGCTTCTGACCGGTCGCGACGAGGAGCGCGTACACGAGCGCGATACCGAGCCCGACGAGAAGCCCCCAAGCGACGAGCGGAGGAAGCGCGGACGAGACCCCGGTGTCGGGACGAATGCCTTCGCGCACCACCTCGTTGCGATCGCGCGTTGCCGGTCGCTCGAGATCGATCGCCACTCCGGCACGGTACGTGCGTCGTGCGCTTTCGACGCGCCGCACGACGATCGTTTCGCAAACCGTAAGGTCTCGTCGGAGTTTCGCAGATCGTAAGCCGCACGCGGTGTCGAACGCGTCGCGGGATCGATACCGTCGGCCGATGATCGACGTGATCCTTCCCGTGCTCGACGAGCGCGAGGCGATCCCTCGCGTCCTCGCCTCGCTTCCCGACGGCTTCCGACCGCTCGTCGTCGACAACGGCTCACAGGACGGCTCGCCAACGCTCGCCCTCGAGCTCGGTGCCCGCGTGGTTCACGAACCGGTACGCGGATTCGGCGCCGCGTGCAACACCGGCCTGCGCGCGGCGACCACCGACGTCGTGTGCTTCATGGACTGCGACGGGTCGCTCCACGGCCGCGACCTCCCGCGCGTCGTGTCGGATGTCGAAGCCGGCGATCGTGATCTCGTGCTGGGCGCACGCGTGCCGACCGAGCGTGGCGCATGGCCATGGCATGCTCGCGTCGGCAACCGCGTCGTCGCAGTCGAGCTCAGACGGCGAACCGGCGTCGTCCTCCGCGACATCGGTCCGATGCGAGCCGCACGCCGCGATGCGCTGCTCGCGCTCGACGTACGCGACCGACGATTCGGGTGGCCGCTGGAGATGGTGGTGCGCGCCGCGAGATCAGGCTGGCGGATCCAGGAGGTCGCCGTCGCCTACGAGCCCCGGGTCGGGCGCTCGAAGGTCACCGGCACCGTGCGGGGCACCCTCCGCACCGCACGCGACATGGCCGGGGCGCTCCGATGAGCCGGAGCGCGTTCGACGGCACGGTCGTCGTCATCGCCAAGACGCCCGTTCCCGGCCGCGTGAAGACTCGCTTGTGTCCTCCGCTCCAGCCGTCGGAGGCAGCCGAGCTCGCGACCGCATCGCTGCGCGACACACTCCGAGCGGTCGTGGCGGTGCCACGCGTGCGTCGCCTCGTCGCGCTCGAAGGCGAGCCGGGGGCCTGGCTCCCCACAGACTTCGAAGTCGTCGCACAGCCGAACGGCGGACTCGACGTGCGTCTGGCCGCCGCGTTCGCAGCGTGCGAGG
>DASUMF010000260.1:0-13522 GCA_036277835.1 Acidimicrobiia bacterium | reverse complement strand
CTGTCGTTGCGGCCGGCGTCGATCGCAGCGCTCGTGATCCTGATCTCGATCGGGTTCTTCCTGGGCGCGCTCACGCAGTTCGTGCTCGCCGCGGTGTCGTCGGGCGGGTGGCGGGTGCTCGCGATCATCGGCGGTGTGCTGGCGATCGCCGCGGGCATCGCGGCGCTCGTGTGGCCCGGACCGACGCTGGTCGTGGTGTCGATCTTCGTCGCGTGGTACCTGCTGGTGCGCGGCGCGTTCGACGTCGCGATCTCGCTGTCGCACACGCACGTGCGGGGATGGTGGATGGGGCTCGTGGCGGGGATCATCGCGATCGGGCTGGGCGCGTGGGCGATCGGCAACCCCGACCGCTCGGTGCTGTTGTTCGTGACGATCGTCGGCATCTGGGCGATCTTCAAGGGCGCGACCGACCTCGTCGCCGCGTTCACGTTCCGCGAGGTCAAGAAGGAGCTCGCCGCCTGACGCCTCCGCACCGAAATTGCGTCACCAACGCCACGTGTACCGCGCGTTCGTGACGCAATTTCGGACGTTGGGTGCTCAGTCGGCTTTCATGCTTGGCCGACTTCGCTCCGCCGTCCCGCTCTCCGAGCACGGCTCCGCTCAGTCGGCTTTGCCCTTGCCCTTCGCCTTCTTGGCCTGCTTGAAGGCGCGCACACGCTGCAGGGCTTCGGGCGAGTCGATGTCGGCGACCGAGCGCGGCTCGTCGTCGGAGAAGGGTGCGGCGTACTCCTCCCACCCCTTCGGGGCGACGCCGAGGCGCTTGCCCAGGATGGCGAGGAAGATCTTGGCCTTCTCCTCGCCGAAGCCGGGCAGCGCGCGCAGGCGGGCGAAGAGGTCGGCGGGGCCGTCGGCGGTGGTCCAGATCGCGGCCGCGTCGCCGTCGTAGGTGTCGACGACGTGCACCGCGAGGGCGTGGGTGCGCTTGCCCATCGAACCCGGGTAGCGGTGCAGCGCCGGCTTGGCGCGGAACACCGCTTCGAAGTCGTCGACCGGCATGGCCGCGATGGCGCGCACGTCGAGGTGGCCGAGCCGCTCCTGGAGCGTCGCCGGGCCCCGGAACGCCCACTCCATCGGCACCTGCTGGTCGAGCAGCATGCCGACGAGCAGCGCGAACGGATCCGACACGAGGAGGCGGTCGGCCTCGGTGTCGCCGGTGACCGGGAGAACTGCGGTAGCCATGCGCCCGAGCCTACCGACGCCGTGGTCACGACGGCGGGGAGCGGGTGGGGGGAGACGCCGCGCGGGTCGGCCGCGTCACTAGTGTGCCGCCGATGTCTTCCGTGCCGCCGGGTGGGTGGGACCCGAACGACTCCGATCCCGTCCCCGTCGGCCCGGAGCCCGAGCCGACGGGCGCGGGAGGCGCAGGATCGGGTGGATGGGGCGAAGCGCCTCGCACCGAGCCGTTCGCGATCGCCGCGCTCGTGTGGGCGCTCGTCAGCATCGTCCTCCCGATCGTCGGCACGATCGTCGCCCTGGTGCTCGCGGCGCGGGCGGCCGACTCGATCCGCCGCTCCCGCGGCACGCGCAGTGGCACGGGGCTCGTCACCGCTGCGCGCGTCATCGCCGGGGTGGTGATCGCGCTGTGGGCCATCGGCGCGATCGTCTACGTCGCGACGCGCGACGACGGCTCCGACTCGAGCAACGTCGCGGTGCCGACCCAGCCGTCGAACACGACGACGTCGCTTCTGCCGTCGACCACGACCACCACCAAGCCGCCCGTCACCACGACTGCGCCGCCCGTGACCACCACGCAGCCCGGTGTGCCGACCACGTCGATCGCGCCGCCGCCGCCGACCCAGCCGACGACCCCACCGACGCAGCCCACCGAGGCGCCGACCCAACCCACCGAGGCGCCGACCACCCAACCGACGGAGAAGCCCACCACCACGCCGCCGCCGGTCACGACCAGCCCGGAGCAGGCGACCGAGGCCCGGATCCAGCAGCAGCTCCTCAAGACGACCGGGAACCCGTCGACGCGCATCGGGCCGAGCAATCGCGACGTGCCCGACGACGAGCGGGTTGTCGTCACCTACGTGCCGGGCCAGCCGCTCGTGATCCAGTGGGCGATCAACAACGGCGCCGAACCGCTGCCGACCGGCGAGCCCAACTGCCCGGCGACCCCACCGCCCACCACGACGTCGCCGCCGACCACCACCACCGCCCCGGACCCCGACGAGACGACGACGACCGCCCCCACGAGCACCACCGGGGTCCCCGGGCCGCCCACGACCGCGCAGCTGGCGCGCACCGAGGCGCGCAAGATCCTCAACTCGCTGAAGAACGACATCAACCAGCACAAGATCGACATCGCCGGTGTGCAGCTGATCGGCACCTACCCGGTCGTCGCCGACAACAGCGACGTCGCCGTGGTGCAGGTCTTCTACACGAACGCCGACGTGTTGGGGACGTGGCCGGCGCAGCAGGCGTTCAAGGTGCCGCCCGCCGCCGACCTCCAGTGCCTGAACCCGGCGTTCGCCTGAGCGTCGCGCCCGAGCGCGGGGTCCGAGGGCCCGCCTGACGACTAGGCGCGATCGCGCAGCAGGTCGCGGATCTCGCCGAGGAGCAGGACCTCGTCGGTCTTCTCCTCGGGCTCTTCCTCACCCGACGCGCGGCGACGCTTCTGGAGCTCTTCGAAGCTTCGGATGATCACGAACAACGTCGCCGCGATGATGAGGAAGTTCACGAGCGCGGTGAGGAAGCGGCCGTAATAGATCACGCCTTCGCCGATCGTGAAGGTCAGCGTGTCGAAGTTCGGCTTCCCGACGACGGCCGCGATCACCTGCATGATCACGTCGTTCACCAGCGATGTCACGACCGCGTTGAACGCGACGCCGATCACCACCGCGACCGCCAGATCGAGCACGTTCCCCCGCAACACGAACGCGCGGAAGTCCTTCATCAGTTCCTTCACCGCTCTCTCCTCATCCTTCGGCACCTGGACTCATCGCTGTCGTACCTGGCGACGAGAATGACGCACGAACTTCCTCCATGCCAACGCGCGAGGAGGTTCGATGGCACCGCAGGAAGCTCGATCGAGGCTGCAAGCCGTGGCGCGTCGTCAGCACGGGCTGTTCACGCTGTCGCAAGCACTCGCCGAGGTGAGCCGGCCGACCGTCCGACGCCTTCTTGCCTCAGGTGCGTGGGACGAGGTTGAGCCGCGGATCTACCGAATTGCAACCGGCCTCCCGCTGACCTGGCGAGGGGTGCTGATGGCGCGCGTGCTCGCGACGAACGGTGTCGCATCGCACGCGAGCGCAGGCGCACTGTTCGGCATCACCGATCCACCGTCACCGGCCGTCGTCACGATCTCCAGCACGGCTCGGACCAAGACTCGCACTGGCGTTCGATCCACTTCGAGCCTCGCGCCCGTCGATCGCACGACCGTCGATCACATCCCGTCGACCACTCCGGTACGAACGCTGCTCGACCTTGCAAGCACCATGTCCGAACCTCAGTTCCACGACATCCTCGACGCGGCGCTCGTACGCGGGATCGTGGTGCCGTCGCGATTGCGAGCGCGCGCTCAGGCACTGTGGACACCGCGCCGGCGTGGCTGTTCCATCGTCCTGCGCGCACTCGGCGAGCGCGCCGGCGCGATCGGTGACGTCCGCAACATCTGGGAGGCGCGGGTCATCCGCGCGCTCCGGGCGGCGGGGTTTCCCGAGCCCTGCTGCAACCACCCAGTGTTCGTCGGCGGTCGTCGGCGCTACCTCGATTTCGCCTGGCCGCGCCAGATGGTCGCCGTCGAGTTCGACGGCTTCGAACCCCACTCGCGACGCCAGGTGTTCGATGACGACCGAGTGCGGCAGAACGACCTCGTGGACGCGGGCTGGATCGTGTTCCGGCTCACCGCGACCTCTCTCGGAGGGAATTCGGAGCGCGCTCTCCAGCCAATTGCGCGATCCCTCGGGATCGATCTGTAGCGAGATGAACCAGATGTGAAACAGTTCGCTACAGATCAGGGCCGAATCGTCGCGGGTTGGATCAGAGGCGCTCGACGACCATGGCCATGCCCTGGCCGCCGCCGACGCACATGCTCTCGAGCCCGTAGCGACCGTCGGCGTCCTCGAGGCCGTTGAGCAACGTGGTCATGATTCGGGCGCCGGTCATGCCGAACGGGTGACCGAGCGCGATCGCGCCGCCGTGCACGTTGAGCTTCTCCCACGGGATGTCGAGCTCTCGCGCCGACGGGATCACCTGCGCGGCGAACGCCTCGTTGATCTCCACGAGGTCGATGTCGTCGATCGTGAGCTTCGCCCGCCCGAGCGCCTGCTTGCACGCCTCGATCGGGCCGAGCCCCATGATCTCGGGGTCGAGGCCCGACACGCCGCTCGACACGATGCGGGCGATCGGCTCGACACCGAGTCGGTTGGCCCGCTCCTCGCTCATCACGAGCACCGCGGCCGCGCCGTCGTTCAAGGGGCACGCGTTCCCAGCCGTCACGCGCCCGTCAGGGCGGAACGCGGGCTTGAGGGCGGCGAGCTTCTCGACCGTGGTGTCGGGGCGCGGGCCGTCGTCCTTCGAGATCACGTCGCCGCTCGGACTGGTGACGGGCGTGATCTCGCGCTCGAAGAACCCGTTCTCCTGCGACTCGACGGCACGGTTCTGCGACAGCGCCGCGAACTCGTCCATCTCCTCGCGGGTGACGCCGGAATACTCGGCGACGTTCTCGGCCGTCTGGCCCATCGCGATGTACACGTCGGGGAAGTCTCCCTCCAGCGGCGTCCAGTCGGGCTGACCGCCATCGCGGCGCTGCTTCGAGCGCTGGTGCGCGGGCAGGAACTTCGGGTTCGTGGAGTTGGGGGAGCCGTCCGACATGCCCTGACCGAACCGGCTCACCGTCTCGACGCCGCCGGCGACGAACACGTCGCCCTCGCCGGCCTTGATCGCGTGCGCGGCCATGCGGATGGTCTGCAGCGAAGACGAGCAGTAGCGGTTCACGGTGACGCCGGGCACGAGCTCGAGCCCCGCGAGCAGCGCGACGACCCGCGCCACGTTGTACCCGGCCTCGCCGGCGGGCTGCGCGCACCCCCAGATGACGTCTTCGATCTCGGTCGGATCGAGTGCCGGGACCTTCGCGAGCAGCGCTCGGACGATCGTCGCTGACAGGTCGTCGGGACGGAAGTCGATGAGCGAGCCCTTGTTGGCACGTCCGATGGGGGAACGGGTGGTGGCGACGATCACGGCGTCCATGGGGCCTCCTGTAGCCAGACGTCGCGGAGCATACCGTCGTGCCGAGCGGATCCGGCCGGTAGCGTCGCCGGCCATGACGAACGCTCCCCTCGCGGGCATCCGGATCGTCGACCTCACCACCGTCGTCGCCGGGCCCTACGCGACCCAGTTGCTCGGCGACCTCGGCGCGGAGGTGATCAAGGTCGAATCCCCGGCCGGTGACGTCGCGCGCGACCTCGGGCCGCGCGTGCACGAGGGCATGGGAGCCGTGTTCCTGAACTGCAACCGCGGCAAGCAGAGCGTGGTGCTCGACCTCACGACCGACGACGGCCGACGCGACCTCCACCGCCTCACCGACACTGCCGACGTGGTGGTGCACAACATGCGCGCCGCGGCGGCCGAGCGCTGCGGTGCCGACCCCGACACGTTGCGCGCCACCAACCCGCGCCTGATCCACTGCTCGATCCGCGGGTTCGGGTCAGGTGGTCGCTACCGCGACCTGCCCGCGTACGACGACATCATCCAGGCCGCCTCCGGTGTGGCGGCACAGCAGGAGTGGACGGCCGGTGCACCTGCGTACGTGGTGAGCGCGGTCGGGGACAAGGTGTCGGGTCTCACGGCAGCGCTGGCCATCACCGCCGCGCTGCACGGGCGCCACGCGACCCGTGAGGGCACCACGATCGAGGTGCCGATGACGGAGTCGCTGGCCGCGTTCGGGATGATCGAGCACCTGTGGGGCCGCACGTTCGTGCCGCCGCGTGGTGACGCGCGATATCCGCGCATGTCGTCGGTGCTGCGCCGGCCGTTCCGCACCGCCGACGGTCACATCTCGGTCGTCGTGTACACGAAGCAGAACTGGGAGCGGTTCTTCGAGATGATCGACCGCCCCGACTTGAACGACGACCCGCGCTTCCACACCCTTGCGGGCCGCACCGAGCACCTCGACGAGCTCTACACCTTGATCGGCGAGCACCTCGAGCGGGCGACGACGGCAGAGTGGTTCGAGCGACTCACGGCCGCCGGGATCCCCGCGGTGCCCTACAACCGGGTCGACGACCTGTTCGACGACCCGCACCTCGCCGACGTCGGGTTCTGGGAAGAGGTCGAGCACCCGACCGAGGGCACGTTGCTCCAGGTGCCGACACCGTTCACCTACGACGGCGAGCGGCCCCGGCTCGGCACGCCAGCACCGCAGCTCGGCGCCGACACCGCAGCGGTCCTCGACGCCCTCGACTGACCCGCGCGCCGCGTCACTGCTTGTCCTGGGCGAGCCACTGGTCGATGGGCGCGAAGTCGTCGGTGATCACCGGCGCGTCGCCGATGAACCGCTCGAGCGCGTCGCCGGTCACGAGCTGGCTGCCGTTCGCGTGCACGAGCTTGCGCAGCGCCGCCTCGTCGACGGGGCTGTTGGCCGCGACGAGCACGGAGTTGCCTCCGAACTCGGTGTCGAGCACGTACCTCGGCGCGATGAGGGCGACGTGGCCGAAGTGCTCCTGCAGCGTTCGCAGCTCGCTGCGCACGAAACGGAGCGGGCGGTAGTCGATGATGTTGAGCACGTACACCCCGTCGTCACGCAGCACCCGGTGCACCTCGCCGACGAATTCGGTGGTGGTGAGGTGCCACGGCACCGACAGGCTGCCGAACGCGTCACTCACCACGAGGTCGGCCGAGTCGTCGGGTCGGTCGCGGATGCCGATGCGCGCGTCGCCGATCTTCACGCGCAGGTCCGGTCCGGTGCGCAACCCGAGCTCGTCGCGGCCGATCGCGAGCACCGCCGGGTCGATCTCGAGGACCGTGCTCTGCGAGCCGGGGTACTCGGCGCGCAGGTAGCGCGGCATCGTGAAGCCACCGCCGCCGATGTGCAGCGCGTCGAGCGCCGGGTGGTCGGGAAACCGTGCCGCGACCACGTCGGCGAACGAACGGACGTACTCGAAGGCGAGATCGCTCGGGTCGTCGAGATCGACGTAGCTGTGGCGCAGGTCGTCGAGCCAGAGCGTGCGGCCGCTCGGGTTCACGAGGTCGTGCTCGACGTGGATGCAGTAGTACGCGCTCTCCACGTCGCACGGCTCGGACGACTTCGCGGCGATGGTGACGCCTGCAGCCGCGAGCACGACGATCCCGATCACGACCGCGCTCTGGCGGCGCGACAGCCAGATCGTGATGCCCACTCCGAGCGCGATCAGCACACCACCGACCACGTAGAGCACGGTGCGGGTCGGCCACTCGGCGACCAGCAGGTACCCGGTGAGGAAGGTGCCCACCAGCGCGCCGGCAGTGGAGATCCCGCTCAGGCGGCCCACGACCCCGCCGGTGCGCTCGAGGTTGCGAAGTTGGAGCTTGACGACCATCGGGTGCACGGCGCTGAGCACGAACGCGGGCAGGAAGAACCCCGCCACCGTGAGCCAGATCGTGGTGATCCGCCCACCGCCGCCGGAGGCGTCGGCGCCGAGCGCGCGCACCACGGGGACGGTGAACAGCGCGAGCAGGCCGCCGAGCGCGACCGTCGGCCCGATCAGGCGGCGGGGGTCGACGCGGTCGGCCACCTTTCCGCCCAGCCACGAACCGGCGGCGATGCCGGCGAGCACGGTGCCGATGATCGCGGTGTAGGTCTCGAGGCTGATGCCCACGTAGGGGGCGAGCAGCCGGCCGGCGAGGATCTCGAGGACGAGCACACAGCCCGAGCAGATGAACACGAGCGCGGCGGCGACCAGGGCAGGCATCCGCGCAGTCTCGCAGGTGGTGCCAAGCTGGACGGCTCGCCGATCACACCCAGGGGGATGCATGCCAGGAGCGACGGTCGTCACGGGTGCAGCACGAGGGATGGGCCTCGCCGCGGCGCGACGCCTCCACCGCAACGACTCGACCCTCGTGCTCGTCGACGTCGATGGAGCAGGGCTCGACGCCGCGCGCGCCGCGTTCGACGACGATTCCGTTCGTGTCGTCGTGTGTGACGTGACGGACCAGGCCGCCGTCGATGCGCTCGCGGCGCAGGTCGCCGACGCCGGGGGGCTGTGGCGCCTCGCGCATTCCGCCGGCATCTCGCCGACGATGGCGAGCTGGCAGCAGATGATCGACGTCGACCTCGTCGGCACCGCGCGTGTCGTCGACGCACTGCGACCACTCGCGTCGGCCGGGAGCGCCGCCGTGCTCTGGGCGTCGATCGCGGGACACAGCGTCGCGCCGTCGCCGGAGCTCCACGCGCTGCTCGACGATCCGCTCGCGCCCGACCTCCTCGAGCGGCTCGAGCACGCGGCAACCGAAGGCCTCGACGCAGCGACGCAGGGCTACGGATGGGCAAAGCGAGGGGTGCAGCGCCTGGCGGCGCGGGAGGCCGCGTCTTGGGGCGCGCAAGGTGCCCGCATCTGCTCGGTGTCGCCCGGCATCATCGACACGCCCATGGCCGCGCAGGAATTCGAGCAGCAGCCGATGATGGAGGTCATGGTGCAGCACACACCGCTGGCGCGGATCGGGCGGCCCGAGGAGGTCGCGGAGGTCGTCGCGTTCCTCCTCTCCGACGGCGCGTCGTACATGACGGGCTGCGACGTGACCGTCGACGGCGGCGTGATGCACGCCATGAGCACGATGCTGGGCGCGGCCGGCTAGCAGCCGCGCCCCTTCCCCGGCGGGGATCGGGCCGACTCCTCCCACCTACTCTGGTCCGATGGACCGGACGGCGAGCGCGACCTACACGGTGATGTTCACCGATCTCGTCGACTCCACCGCGCAGCGATCCCGGCTGGGCGACGTCGCCGCCGACGAGCTCCACAAGCGCCACCAGGCGATCCTTCGCGACGCGATCGAGACCAATCACGGCGAGGTGGTCAAGACCACCGGCGACGGGGTGATGGCCGCGTTCCTGGGCGCGGCCGACGGCCTCGCCTGCGCGGTCGAGGTACAGCAGGCCATCCACGACTGGAACGAGAGCAACGTCGAGCGGTTCGGTGTGCGCGTCGGGCTCAGCCTCGGCGACGCGCACTTCGAGGACGAAGACCTCAACGGCACCCCGGTGGTCGAGGCTGCTCGCCTGTGCGCCAAGGCCGAGGGCGGCGAGATCCTCTGCGCGGAGGTCGTGCGCGTGGTTGCCGGCTCGCGTGCCACCCAGCGCTTCACGTCCGTCGGCGCACTCGAGCTCAAGGGCCTCCCGGAGCCACTGCCGACGCTGCGCGTCGAGTGGGAGCCCCGCGTGCGCATCGAAGGCGTCGGGCTGCCGTTCCCGAAGGGCCTCGAGCCGCCCGGTCGCTTCCCGTTCATCGGTCGCCACCCGGAGCTCGACACGCTCCTCGGCCTCTGGCGCGCCGCGGTCGACGGCCAGCGGTCGGTGGCGCTCGTGTCGGGGGAGCCCGGCATCGGCAAGACGCGCTTGTCGAGTGAGCTCGCGCGCCGCGCGCACACGCAGGGCATGACCGTGCTCTACGGCCGCTGCGACGACGAGCTCGGCGTGCCGTACCAACCGTTCGTGGAGGCGCTCGCCTTCGTGGTCGACAACTTCGAGCCGGCGGTGTTCACCGAGGCACTCGGACGCCACGCCGGCGAGCTCACACGGCTGGTACCCCGGCTCTCGGAGCATCTCGAGAACATCCCCGAGCCCGTCTCGGCGGATCCCGAGACGTCGCAGTACCGACTGTTCGAAGCGGTGGCCGGAGCGCTCGCGCTCGGCTCCGCAGTGCGTCCGGTCCTCTTCGTGATCGACGATCTCCATTGGGCCGCGAAGCCCACGCTCCTCATGCTCCGCCACATCGCGATGTCGACCGACCCCGCGCGCTTCCTCATCGTCGGCACGTACCGCGACACCGACCTCTACCGCGCACAACCGCTGGCGGAGGTGCTCGCCGACCTGCGCCGGCTCGAGCACGTGGAGCGCATCACCCTCACCGGGCTCGACGCGCCCGAGGTGGTGGAGTTCCTCACCCGCGTCGCGGGCCACGAGCTCGACGACTCCGGCCGCGCGCTCGCCCAGATGATCTACGACGAGACCGACGGCAACCCGTTGTTCACCGGTGAGGTGCTCCGTCACCTCCGGGAGACGGGGGCGATCATCGAGCAGGACGGGCGGTGGACGACCCAGGTCGACGTCACCGAGATCGGCATCCCCGACGGTGTGCGCGAGGTGATCGGGCGGCGGTTGAGCCGCTTGTCGCAGCACACGAACGACGTGCTGCAGCTCGCGGCGGTGGTGGGGCGCAACTTCGACCTCGGGGTGCTCGAGCACCTCGTCGACTTCGACCGCGACGACCTCGTGAGCGCCCTCGACGAAGCGGTCGACGCGCGCGTCGTCACCGAAGCGGGTGTTGCGACCTACATGTTCTCGCACGCGCTCGTGCGCTCCGCGCTCTACGACGAGATCCGTCCGACGCGCCGCGCCCGTCTGCACGAACGCGTCGCGGAAGCGTTGTCGTTGGTCTACACCGATGCGATCGAGCCGCACCTCGGCGAGCTCGCGTACCACTACGCGCGCAGCATCGGCACCGGCGACATCGACAAGGCGGTCGACTACTCGCGCCGCGCCGGCGACCGCGCCCTCGCGCAGCTCGCCTTCGACGACGGCGTCCAGTGGTTCCTCCAGGCGAAGGACCTCATCGAGGACGGCGGTGGCGACTCGGCCCAGCTCGCTCATGTGCTCATGGGGCTCGGTGTCGCCGAGAAGTACGCGGGGCTCCCGACGTTCCGCGCCACGCTCCTCGCCGCGGCGGCACGGGCGGAGAAGGACGGCGACCCCGAGGTCCTCGCCGCGGCGGCGTTGGCGAACACCCGCGGCTTCTGGAGCACCTACGGCGACGTCGACCGCGAGCTCGCCGACGTGTTCCGCACCGCGATCGCCGCGCTCACGCCGTCGATGCAGGCCGAGCGGGCGAAGCTGCTGTCGAACCTCGCGGTCGAGATCGTGTTCTCCGAGGAGCTCGCCACACGACGCGAGCTCGTCGACGAAGCGCTCGAGATCGCGCGTGGCCTCGACGACGACGCCACACTCGCGCACGTGCTCGTCTCGCGCTGCGTCGCGTTGTGGGACATGAGCACGCTCGACGAGCGACTCGAGCACGGCCACGAGCTGGCCGGGCTCACCGCCGCGATCGGCGATCCGCACCTCGAGTACTTCGCGTCGTGGTACCGGTATGCCGCGCTCGTCGAGGCCGGCCGCATCGCGGAGGCCGACGCGGTCCACGCGGTGTCGACCGATCTCGCGCGCAATCTCGGGCGCGGCATCCCGATCTGGAGCGACACCTTCACGCGCGCCGGTCGCGCCCTCCTCGCCGGCGACTGGGACCTCGCCGAGGCGTTGGCGGGGGAGCAGCTCGAGATCGGCTCGAGCCTCGGGCACGGCGACGCCCTGCTCTTCTACGGCGTGTTGCTGTTCGGCGTGCGGCTCGAGCAGGGACGCCTTGCCGAGATCGCCGACATGGTGCGTGACGCGGGCACCGGCGAGGGCGTGCCCGACGGTGTCGACGGGTTGTGGGGCATCACCGCGTGCGTCCTCGGTGACGACGCGGAAGCACGTCGCGTGCTCGACGGTCTCGCCGCGGGTGGTTTCGCGAACCTCCCGCGGCACCAGTCGTGGTCGAGCGTGCTGTGGTCGGCGTCGATGATGGCCGCGCACCTCGGCGACACGGAGCGCGCCGCGGAGCTCTACGACCTCTTCACGACGTGCCCCGGCAAGCTCGTGTTCCCGGGGCTGCACGTGTTCGACTCGATCCCCAGCACGTTGGGCATGCTCGCAGCGACGCTCGGTCGCGACGACGAAGCGACGCGCCACTACGACGAGGCCGAGGCGCTGGAAGCGCAGATCGGCGCACCCAACTTGCTCGTGCGCACGCGCGTCCGGCGTGGTGGAGTCCTGCGCCTCGACGCCTGACCCGCTCCGGCGGCGCAGTCTCGCTCGGGCTCACGACTTCACGAGCCGCGCGATCGCGGCGGTGGCCTCGGCGATCTTCGCGTCGGCGTCCGGTCCGCCCGCGCTCATCGCGTCACGCACGCAGTGGTCGAGGTGGTCCTCGAGCAGCTCCAGCGCGACCCCTTGGAGTGCGCGGGTGACGGCCGAGATCTGGGTGAGGACGTCGATGCAGTAGGCGTCGTCGCCCACCATCCGCTGCAGCCCGCGCACCTGACCCTCGATGCGACGCAGCCGTCGCTGCACCGCCTCTTGTTGGTCGTGGTAGCCGGGTGCACGCGTGGCGTCGTCGCTCATACCCCGACAGGGTATGCGGGCCATGGCTTCGAACGGGTCGAGCGAGCCGCGCTACGCGACGAGGCGGACGTTCTGGGCTTCGATGCCCCGACGGCCGTCGCCGATCTCGTAGTCGACGAGCTGGCCTTCCTCGATGCGGCGGTTCTTCGCGGCCTTGATCTCGCTGCCGTGCACGAACAGGTCGTCGGCACCGTCGACGACGATGAAGCCGAAGCCGCGTCGTGCGTCGAACCACTTGATCTCGCCGCGGATCGATCCGTCGGCCGAGCCACGCGGGCGCGACTTCGCGGGCCGTGCGGACGCTGCCTTCGTGGCCGGCGCGGTCTGCTTCTTGGGCTTCCAAGTGTCGACTCGAGGCGTTGGAGCGACGGCCGGCTCGGGGCCGCGGTCGGACACCGCCGCGGGGGTCAGCGAGGCGAGTGCTTCGCGGCTCGGCGAGTCGATCCGGGATCGGTCACCGAGCGCGCGCTGGAGCTTGGTCGCCGCCTTGGTCGTTTCACGCGGCACGAAGGTGACGATGCTGCCCGAGGCGCCCGCTCGCGCGGTGCGACCGGCGCGGTGCACGTAGTCCTTCTCGTCGTGGGGGAGGTCGAAGTTCACGACGCACGCCACGTCGTCGACGTGGATGCCACGGGCGACCACGTCGGTGGCGATGAGTGCGTCGACCTTGCCGCGGGCGAAGTCTTCGAGGGCGCGCTCACGCTGTGACTGCGAACGGTTGCCGTGGATCACTTGTGCGCGCACACCGACGCGGGCGAGGCGCTTCGCGACTGCATCGGAGCCGTGCTTCGTCTTGCAGAACACGATCGTGGGGCCGGCGAGTCGGATCACGTCGGCGCAGAGCTGCGTCTTGTCCTCGCGCTCCACCTTCCACCACAGATGCTTCGCGAGCAGCGCGTCCTTCGGGTCGTCGGGGAGCATGTGACGCACCGGGTCGCGCTGGTAGCGGCGCACGAGCGTGTCGATCGCGCCGTCGAGCGTGGCCGAGTAGAGCAGCGTCTGGCGGTTGGTGGGCGTGCGGTCGAGCAGGTCCTTGACCGTGGGCAGGAAGCCCATGTCGGCCATGCGGTCGGCTTCGTCGACCACGACGACCTCGACCGAGCCGAGGTTCACCTCTTTGCGCTCGAGCAGGTCGGTGAGGCGACCGGGGCAGGCGACCAGCACGTCGAC
>DASUMF010000259.1:0-3279 GCA_036277835.1 Acidimicrobiia bacterium | reverse complement strand
GATGCGGCAGATCGCGCACGAGCTCGACGTGATCGAGCAGCTCAACTTCCCCGGGTACTTCCTCGTGCTCGTCGACATCGTCGAGTTCTGCCGGGTCCACGACATCTACTGCCAGGGTCGGGGGAGCGCGGCGAACAGCGCGGTGTGTTACGCGCTCGGCGTCACCAAGGCCGATGCGGTCGCACTCGGCCTGTTGTTCGAGCGGTTCCTCTCGCTCGAGCGCGACGGCCCGCCCGACATCGACCTCGACATCGAGCACCAGCGGCGCGAGGAGGTGATCCAGTACGTGTACGACAAGCACGGTCGCGAGCGCGCCGCGCAGGTGGCGAACGTGATCACCTATCGTCCGCGCTCCGCGTTGCGCGAGATGGCGAAGGCCACCGGGATGTCGCCCGGGCAGGCCGACGCGCTCACCAAGTGGGTCGACCGGTGGGGGCACTCCACCAGCTCGTTCGAGGGACTTGCGGCCGACGAGGGTGCGCCGCCGGTGCCGCCGCTCACCCTCTCGTTGGCCGAGCAGGTGCTGGATTTCCCGCGTCACCTCGGCATCCACTCCGGCGGCATGGTGATGGCCGACCGTCCGTTGGTGGAGTTCTGCCCGGTCGAGTGGGCGCGCATGGAGAATCGCTCGGTGCTGCAGTGGGACAAGGACGACTGCGCCGCGGCCGGGCTGGTGAAGTTCGACCTGCTCGGGCTCGGGATGCTCACGATGCTGCACCTGGCCGTCGACCTCGTGCGCGAGCACGAAGGGGTGGAGATCGACCTCGCCACCATCCCGCAGGAGCCCGAGGTGTACGCGCTGTTGTGCGCGGCCGACACCGTCGGTGTGTTCCAGGTGGAGAGCCGCGCCCAGATGGCCACGCTGCCGCGGCTGCGACCGGAGAACTTCTACGACCTGGTGGTGGAGGTCGCGCTCATCCGCCCCGGGCCCATCCAGGGCGGCTCGGTGCACCCCTATCTGCGGCGGCGCAACGGGCAGGAGCCGGTGTCGTACCCGCACCCCCTGCTGGAGAAGTGCCTGGAGAAGACCCTCGGCGTGCCGCTGTTCCAGGAGCAGCTGATGCAGATGGCGATCGACGTGGCGGGGTTCACGCCGGGGGAGTCCGACAAGCTGCGCCAGGCGATGGGCTCGAAGCGGTCGCGTGCGCGCATGGCCGCGATGCGCGAGCGGCTGATGACGGGGATGGCCGAGCGCGGCATCACCGGCGACGTGGCCGACGAGATCGCGACGAAGCTCGAGGCGTTCGCCGACTTCGGCTTCCCCGAGAGCCACTCGGTGAGCTTCGCCTATCTCGTGTACTCGAGCTCGTGGATCAAGCTGCACTACCCCTCGGAGTTCGCGTGCGCGCTGCTGAACGCGCAACCCATGGGCTTCTACTCGCCGCACACCATCGTGCGTGACGCGGTGCGTCACGGAGTGGAGACGCTCGGGCCGTGCGTCGCCGCGTCGCGGCGCGACTGCACGTTGGAGCCGCGGACGGGTCTGGCCGGCGCGGTCGGCCATCCGAAGCCGGGATGGCACGCCGATCCGTCGATCCACGCGGTGCGCGTGGGGTTGCGCTACGTGCGCGGGCTGTCGGACGCGCTGCTCGACCGCATCGACGCGGCACGTGCGGAGCGCGCGTTCACGGATCTCGAGGACTTCACCCGGCGGACGGGCGCGCCGTCGGACGCCTTGGAGAACCTCGCCACCGCGGGGGCGTTCGGATGCTTCGACCGGTCACGGCGCGCCGCGCTGTGGGCCGCAGGTGCGTTGCGCGACGCGCGCGCCGGCACGTTGCCCGGGCTCGTCACCGGGGTGGAGGCGCCACCGTTGCCCGGGATGACCGAGACCGAGGAGACCGCCGCCGACCTGTGGGCCACTGGCATGTCGACGGCGCGGCACCCGACGGAGCTGGTGCGCACCGCGTTGGCGGCGCGGGGGATCGTCACCGCGGGCTCGCTGCGCGAGCTGCCCGACCGGTCGGTGGTCGACGTGGCGGGAGTGGTGACGCACCGGCAGCAGCCCCAGACGTCGAGAGGGGTGGTGTTCCTCAACCTCGAGGACGAGACGGGGCTGGTGAACGTGATCTGCACCCCCGACGTGTGGAAGCGGTTCCGGCGGGTGGCGCGGGTCGCGCCCGCGCTGGAGGTGCGTGGTGTGCTCGAGCGCTACCAGGGGGTGGTCAACGTGCTCGCCCGGCGCGTGGTCGCGCTGCCATTGCGCCTGGACGAGCACCTCCACTCCCGCGACTTCCGATGAGTCGGGGTCGACATCCCGCATTTCTCGCCTTTTCGGAAATTTCTTCGGGATCAGGCCAGATCGGGCGGATGAGTGTCACACCCCCATGTTTGGATGATCTCGTGACGTTCGTGTTCCGAGACCAGGTTGACGAGCTGCGGCGCCGGGAGACCGCATGGCTGCTCGCCCGGCGTGCCGAGCTGGTCGGCGAGCAACGTCGGCTGCGCACCGAGGAGCTCGCGGTCGTGGCGGTGCTCGACGAGCGCGGCCGCGCCGTCGACGCACTGGCGGCCGACGGGGTGTCGGCTCGCACCGCCCGCGAGGTGGTCGACACCGCACGGGCGCTGGAGTCGCTCCCGGAGGTCGCGGCCGCTGCCCACGATGGCCGACTCTCCGACGAGCAGCTTGCTCCGGTGACGCAGCTCGCCGAGGAGAGCGCCGACGCGGAGTGGGTCGAGCGCGCGGCGAACACCTCACCCGTCGATCTCAGGCGGATGGTGCGTACCCGCGCCAAGCCCACGGTGGAAGACTCACGGCGGCGCCAGCAGGCGCGGTCCCTCCACATGCGCTGGGACGAGAGCCACTCGATGCTCAACATCTGGGGTGCGCTGCCGGATCTGATGGGCGCCGAGTTCGAAGCAACCATGAACGAGCTCGTCGACAAGCTGTCTCCCGAACGCGGTCACGCGTGGGACACCCGAGCGCACCGCGGTGCAGACGCGCTGTTGGTCATGAGCCGCGCCGCCCGACGACGCAAGGGTGAGCGCGGAGACGCGTGCGACGAGCACGTCCCGACCCTCGCGCCGAAGCCGGTCCTCGTCGTCCAGGTCCCGCTGCACGGACCAGCAACCGTTGTGGGCATCCCGTTGCCCGACGCCCGGGTCGAGCAACTGCGCGCCGGCGCGACCGTCGAACTCGTCCTGGTCGACGAGGCCGGCGAACCGGTCGCCGTGGGGCGACGGTTCTCGGCACTGTCCGACAAGATCATCCGCTCGGTGCTGCTCCGCGACGGGCACTGCCGGATGCCCGGCTGCGACGTCCGCCACGGTCTCGAGATC
>DASUMF010000258.1:0-7930 GCA_036277835.1 Acidimicrobiia bacterium | reverse complement strand
TCTCGCACTATCCGCGCGACGAGATGGTGCGCCTCGCCCGTCAGCGGGGCGGCAACCCTGACGATCCCCATCGCCGTGACCCGCTCGACTTCGTGCTCTGGCAGCCGTCGCTGCCCGACGAGCCCGCCTGGGACGCGCCGTTCGGTGTGGGGCGACCGGGTTGGCACGTCGAGTGCTCGGTGATGGCGATGGCGAACCTCGGCGCCACCATCGACCTCCACGGCGGCGGGACCGACCTCGTCTTCCCGCACCACGAGTGTGAGGTGGCGCAGAGCGAGAGCGTGACGGGCGCGCCGTTCTGCCGTCACTGGGTGCACTCGGCGATGGTGAGCTACGAGGGCGAGAAGATGTCGAAGTCGCTCGGGAACCTCGTGTTCGTCAGCGACCTGCTGAAGCGTGCCGACGCGCGTGCCATCCGTCTCGCGCTGATGCGCCACCACTACCGCGCCGGGTTCGAGTGGTACGACACCGATCTCGACGAAGGAGCGGCGTTGCTGCACCGGCTCCTCGCGGCGGCCGACCGTCCCGACGGTGCCGATCCCCGACCGTTCGCGGCGCGGGTGCGCGCCGCCATCGACGACGACCTCGACGCGCCGCGCGCGCTGGAGGCACTCGACGACCTCGCCAGCGCGATCCTGTCGGGCGGCAACGACGCGTCGGCGCCCGGCGTGCTGCACGAGCTCGGTGGGCTCCTCGGGATCGACCTCCGACGCCCAATCTCCTCGGGCGCCTGAACCGCTCGCTGGTACCTTCGGCGCATGCCGAGCCCGGACGATTCGCCCGAGATCACGATCACGTTCCCCGACGGCAACGCTCGGACGGTCACCCGTGGCACGACCGCGGGGGAGCTCGCAGCATCGATCGGACCCCGCCTGGCCAAGGCGGCGCTGGCGGCGCGGGTCGACGAAGACTGGTACGACCTCGATCGCCCCATCGAGCACGACGCCCGCGTCGCGATCATCACGCCCGACACTCCTGACGGCCGCGAGGTGCTGCGCCACTCGACCGCGCACGTGATGGCGCAGGCGGTCTCCGACCTCTTCCCCGGTGCGCAGTACGCGATCGGGCCCGCGATCGCGGATGGCTTCTACTACGACTTCTCGCTGCCCGGCGACGCCCACTTCTCCGACGACGACCTCGAGCGCATCGAGGCGCGCATGCGCGAGATCGTGCAGGCCGACGAGCCGTTCGTGCGCGAGGAGCTCTCGCGCGACGACGCGCTCGCGGTGTTCGCCGACCAGCCCTACAAGCGCGAGATCATCGAGCGGGTCGACCCGGGCGACAGCACCGAGATCGGCGACGGCCAGGTGATCTCGGTGTACCGCAACCCCCATGCGGCGAACGGGGCCGACGCGCACGACGCGGGCGCGTTCGTCGACCTGTGCCGGGGCCCGCACGTGCCGTCGACGAAGAAGTTGGGCGCGTTCAAGCTCACCAAGGTCGCGGGTGCGTACTGGCGCGGCGACGAGAAGCGCCCGATGCTCCAGCGCATCTACGGCACCGCATGGGAGTCGAAGGCAGCGCTGGAGGAGCACCTCCACCGCCTGGAGGAAGCCGAGAAGCGCGACCACCGCAAGCTCGGCGCCGAGCTCGACCTGTTCTCGTTCCCCGACGAGATCGGCTCCGGCCTCGCGGTGTTCCACCCGAAGGGCGGCACCATCCGCCGCGTGATGGAGGACTACTCGCGGCAGCGTCACGAGGACGCGGGCTACGAGTTCGTCAACTCGCCGCACATCACGAAGTCGAAGTTGTTCGAGGAGTCCGGGCACCTCGACTGGTTCGCCGACGGCATGTTCCCGCCGATGGAGCTCGACGGTGGCACGGAGTACTACCTCAAGCCGATGAACTGCCCGTTCCACATCCTGATCTACCGCAGCCGCATGCGGTCGTACCGCGAGCTCCCGCTACGGCTCTTCGAGTTCGGCACGGTGTACCGCTACGAGAAGTCGGGCGTGGTCCACGGCCTCACGCGCGTGCGCGGCATGACCCAGGACGACGCGCACATCTTCTGCACGCGCGAACAGGTCGTCAGCGAGCTCACCGCCGCGTTGGAGTTCGTGCTCGGCGTGCTGCGCGACTACGGGCTCGACGACTTCTACCTCGAGCTCTCGACCAAGCCGCCGGGCAAGGCGGTCGGGACCGACGAGGAGTGGGACGAGGCCACGGTCGCGCTGCGCACCGTCGCCGAGGCCGCCGACCTCGAGCTGGTCATGGACGAGGGGGGCGGCGCGTTCTACGGGCCCAAGATCTCGGTGCAGGCGCGCGACGCGATCGGTCGCACCTGGCAGATGTCGACGATCCAGCTCGACCTCCAGCTCCCGCAGCGCTTCGGCCTCGAGTACGTGGGGGCCGACAACGAGCGGCACCAGCCGGTGATGATCCACCGCGCGCTGTTCGGCACCATCGAGCGCTTCTTCGCGATCCTGGTGGAGCACTACGCGGGTGCGTTCCCGCCCTGGCTCGCGCCGGTGCAGGTGACGGTCCTGCCCGTGGCCGATCGCCACGACGACTACGGCCAGGCGGTCGTCGACCGGCTCCACGCCGACGGTGTGCGCGCCGAGCTGGTCGGCGCGCACCTCGACACCCTCGGCGCGCGGGTGCGCGACGCCAAGATGCAGAAGGTGCCGTACGTGCTGGTCGTCGGCGACGACGACGTCGAGGCGGGCACGGTCGGCGTGAACCGCCGCGGTGGCGACCGTCCGGAGAAGGGGGTGCCGCTCGACGTCTTCGTCGACGAGCTGCGCTCGGTGATCGACGCCCGCACGAACGTATGACGCTCGACCGCCTCTGGGCGGGGTGGCGTTCGGAGTACATCGAAGGAGTCGCCGGCTCGGAGCCGCGAGCAGGGGAGTGCCTGTTCTGCACGCTCGCTGCAGCCGAGGACGACGAGGACATGGTGCTCGCTCGCAACGAGCACGCGTTCGCGGTGATGAACGCGTATCCGTACACCTCCGGTCACCTCATGGTCGCGCCGGTGCGCCACGAGGGAACGCTCGCAGGGCTCACGCGCGACGAGGCGAACGCGCTCATGGCGCTCACCCAGGACGCAACCAGCGCGCTCGCCGCGGCGTACCGCCCCGAGGGGATGAACGTCGGCGTCAACATCGGCCGGGCCGCAGGGGCGGGGATCCCCGGCCACGTGCACGTGCACGCCCTGCCCCGCTGGAACGGCGACACCAACTTCATGACTGCGGTCGCCGAGGCTCGCGTGCTCCCCGAGAGCCTGTCCGCCAGCTACGAGAAGCTCCGCGCGGCCTGGCCCGCCCCGTCCTGATCTCCCCCTGGGTGCGGGACGCGTCGGACGAGGCACACGGCTCGCTTGATGTCGCGAATCCCGGGGCGAGTCGGTAGCGTCGCGGGTCGTGGTCCCCGACGAGCGCGTGCACGACGAGCAGGCAGGTGGGGAGGCCGGCGACGTCCTTCCCGAGGATCTCGACGTCACCGCATACGTCGGGCCCTATCTCTTCCCCCCGCCGCGGCGCCGGCGCATCCCGGCCACGATCTACGCGGTCCTCGCGGTGTTGTGCCTCGCCGGTGCGCTGCTCTCCAGCACCGGCGGCCTCTACGGCGCGGCGATCTTCCTCGGCCTCGTGTCGGCCTACCACTTCGCCACCGCGTGGCCCCTCGCGGTCGACCAGACCGAGGCGTTGCTCATCGCATCGCGCACGGTCGGGTTCGCGGTGGGCCACTCCAGCGCGCAGCTCGCCTGGCGCGGCCTCCTCTCGCGCCCGGCGTGGCGGATCCTCCTCTACAGCGCCGACGAGCCGCCGACGATGCGCGGGCTCGTGGAGCTCGACGCGGTCGACGGCCACGTGCTCGGCGACTACACCGAGCCCAATCCCGAGGACTGGTCGAAGTACGGTCTCGACGCCGCCTAGCGCGACGTCGCTCCGATTACTGTCACGGCCCGTGTCGGGGCTGTGGACGAGCACCAGCAAGCGCGCCCTGACCGTCGGGTCGGTGCTGGTCGCGATCACGTCGGTCGTGATCCTCGTTCCCGTGCTCGAGCTCTGGAACGCCGACTTCTCGGTGCCGTTCGCATCGGTCTACGAGCCCGCGAACGACTACGTGTTCTCCCGCGACGCGGCGTTCTACCTGATGATGGTGAAGGGCGGGATCGACCACCTCTGGTACCTGTCGAACTCGTCGCTCGGCTGGCCGCTCGGCCAGCAGGTGTACGACCTCCCCCAGACGCTCGACAACCTCAACTACGGCGTGCTCAAGGTGCTCAGCGTCGTGTTCGGCGACGTCGGCACCACGGTGAACGTGTTCTTCGTGCTCACGTTCGCGGCCGTGTCGGTCTCCGCCTTCCTCGTGTTGCGCCGCCTGCGGGTGAGCGCCCCGAGCGCGTTCGTCGTCGCGCTGCTGTACGCCTTCTTGCCGTACCACTTCGCACGCGGCGTGCCGCACCTCCTCCTCAGCGCCTACTGGGTGGTGCCGATCGCGGTGTACCTCGTGCTGCGCACGGTGTCGGACCGGCCGCCGTTCACCGAGGCGCGCGACACCCGGCGCGGGTTTCGCATCCGCCTCTTCGACCGTTCGGGCATCCTCTGGCTGCTTGCGTGCGCGGCCATCGCGTCGACCGGCTCGTACTACGGCGTGTTCACGGTGGTGCTGCTCGCGGTGGTCGCGTTCGTCGACCTGCTCGCGAACCGGCGCCTGCGCGTGGCGGCGTCGGCCGCGGTCGCGCTCGCAGCCATCGCGGTCGTCGCGTTCGTGAACCTCCTCCCGAGCTTCGTGTACTGGGCGGAAGAAGGTGGGAACCGCGCGCTGTTCCGCCGCTTGCCGTACGAGACCGAAGCGGAAGGGCTCAAGATCTCGCAGCTGCTCCTCCCGATCAAGCACCACCGCTTCGAGCCGTTCGCCGAGACCCAGGCCGACAGCACGCGCTTCACCCCGGTGCCCAGCGAGGAGGGCCAGCACCTCGGCATCATCGGTGCACTCGGGTTCGTCGCCGTGCTCGCCGCGCTGCTGATGGCAGCACGGCGGCGGGGGAGCGAGGCGACCGACCGCCCGCCCGCCGACGAGGAAGCCGCTTCGGCCGGCGACGCCCGCGCGCCGCCCGACGGCGCGTCGTCGCCCGCAGGTGTGGCGCCCGATCGCGCTGATCCGGACGGGCTGTCCCCGTCGGTCGTGTTGCGCACCCTCGGGATCCTCGTGGTCGCGGCGATCGTGGTCGCGGCCGTCAGCGGCGTGTCGCTGCTCATCTCGGGCGCGGGGTTCCGCGACATCCGATCCTGGAACCGCATCGTCGTCTTCATCGCGTTCGCGTCGTTCATCGCGGTCGCGTTCGGCCTCGACTGGCTCGGGCGACGGCTCCCCGCGCGCGCATGGCGCGCACCCGTGATCGTCGCGGGTCTCGTGTTCGTGCTCGTCTTCGGCATCCTCGACCAGGTCTCGCCGGCGTCCATCCCGGACTACGCGGCCACGCAGGCGCGCTGGGAATCCGACGCCGCGTTCGTCGGCCGGATCGAGCGCATCCTCCACGACGGCTCCGAGCCACTCGCCGATCGCTCGACGAGCACGCCGGCGGTGTTCCAGCTCCCGTACCGCTACTTCCCCGAGGCGCCCGACGCGGGCTTGTTCAACCACCTCGGCCCCTACGACCTCGTCCGCGGCTACCTGCACAGCGACGACCTGAACTGGAGCTGGGGTGCGGTGCGCGGGCGAGGCGCCGACTGGCAGCTGCGCGTGGTGCGCCACCCCGTCGACGAGTTCCTCGACCGCATCGCCGCGGTCGGCTACTCCGGCATCATGCGTGACCCGTCGTCCCTGTACCTCGACGGCGCGCCCGACCGCGACCAGCTCACGGCGGTGCTCGGCGAGCCGATCGTGAGCCGCAACCGCGAGCTGGAGTTCTGGGACCTGCGCGAGTACGCGGCGCAGCTCCGCGACCGCATCGGCGCGCACGGCGTCGAGCAGCTCCGAGCGAAGACGCTCGCCGACGTCTCGAAGGTGCGAGCGCAGGGCAGCTGAGGCATGCGGCGGCGCCGGAGGTTCGCCGCCGACCCGCTCAGTCGCTGACGGTCGGCGGCTTCAAGTGCGCGGGCAGCGGGTCGTAGTGCGAGTGCGTCAGCGCGAAGCGACCGCGGCCTCCGGTGAGCGAGCGGAGATCGATGGCGTAGCGCAGCACCTCCGATGTCGGCACCATGGCGACGATCTCGACCTCGCCACGGCCGACCGCGCTCGAGCCCTGGATGCGGCCCCGCTTCGAGTTGAGGTCACCCATGATGTCGCCCTGGTGCGCTTCGGGCACCGTGATCACGAGCTCGCTGACCGGCTCGAGGAGGATCGGGTCGGCCTTGGCCATCGCCTCCTTGAAGCCGATCGAGCCGGCCATCTTGAAGCTCATCTCCGACGAGTCGACCGAGTGGTACTTGCCGTCGAAGCACGTGACGCGCACGTCGACCACGGGGAAGCCGAACACGCCGCCGTGCTCCATCGTCTCGAGGATGCCCTTCTCGACGGCCGGGATGAACTGCCGCGGGATTGCACCGCCGACGATCTTGTCGACGAACTCGAATCCACCCCCACGCTCGAGCGGCTCGACCCGCACGAACGCGACGCCGAACTGGCCGTGGCCGCCCGTCTGCTTCTTGTACTTGCCCTCGGCCTCGGCTTCGCTCGTGATCGTCTCGCGGTACGCGACCTTGACGTCCTCGGTCTCGACCTCCACGCCCAGCTTGCGGTGGAGGCGTTCCTGCGCGATCGAGAGATGCGTCTCGCCCATGCCCCACAGCAGCGTCTGGTGGGTCTCGCCGTTGCGCTCGAGCCGGAGCGCGGGGTCCTCGTCGAGCAGACGGTGCAACGCGTTCGCGAGCTTGTCCTCGTCGCCCTTCGACTTGGCGCGGATCGCGGCGGCGAGCACCGGTTGCGGTGGCTCGAACGGCTCGACCGCGAGCGCGGCGCCCCGCGCGCCGAGCACGTCGCCGGTGGTCGTGTGGTTGAGCTTCGCCACCGCGGCGATGTCGCCCGGGAGCACCTCGCTGACGGGCTCCTGCTCCTTGCCTCGCATCAGGGTGAGCTGATGCAGGCGCTCGTCGGTGAGGGTGCGGCCGTTCGCGAGCGTCGCGTCGGCCTTCACCGTTCCCTGCAGCACCTTGAAGAGGTTCACCCGGCCCACGTACGGGTCGACGATCGTCTTGAACACGAACGCGACGGGGTCACCGTCGCCGGCCTGCGGTGCCGGACCTTCACGCACGATGAAGTGCGCGAGCAGGTCGACGCCCACGAGCTTCGTGGCGCTGCCGCACAGCACGGGGAACACGCTGCCCTGCGCGACGCCCGACGCGAGCGCGCCCGCGAGCTCGTCGGTGCTGATGGACTCGTCGGCGAGGTATCGCTCCATGAGGTCGTCGTCGCCGACGACGATGCCCTCGATCAGCGCATCGTGCACCGAGTGCTCGGTGTGCTCCATCTCCGCGGGCACCGGTCCCGACGTGCCCTTGCCGTCGGCGTACGTCATCGCGGTGTCGTCGAGCAGCTCGATCACGCCGCGAAGCTCCGCCTCCTCACCGATCGGGAGCTGGAGCGGCGCGACGCCCGCGCCGAACGCCTCCTTCAGCTGATCGAGCGTCCGGTCGAACGACGCGCGCTCGCGGTCGAGCTTGTTCACGAAGATCGCGCGGGGAACGCCGAGCTCGTCGGCCATGCGCCACGCCGCGACGGTCTGCACCTCGACGCCCTCCACCGCCGAGACGACGAACACCGCGAGGTCGGCCACCCGCAACGCGGCAGCGACGTCGCCGATGAAGTCGGCGTACCCGGGGGTGTCGAGCAGGTTGACCTTGGCGCCCTCGAACTCGAACGGCGCCATCGCCAGCGACACCGAGATCCCGCGCCGGGCCTCCTCGGGGTCGAAGTCGGTGACGGTCGCCCCGTCTTCCACCCGGCCGAGCCGGGGGATGGTGCCCGAGGTGAAGAGCAGCGC
>DASUMF010000257.1:0-3424 GCA_036277835.1 Acidimicrobiia bacterium | reverse complement strand
AACGACAACCTCGTCGCCAGCCAGAGCTGGTGGTACATCCTCTTCTACACCGTGTTGATCATCTTCTTCGCGTACTTCTACACGGCGATCGCGTTCAACCCGCAGCAACAGGCCGACATCATCCGCAAGCAGGGTGGCTTCATCCCCGGCATCCGGCCCGGGCCGCCCACTGAGCGCTACCTCGCGAAGGTGCTGAACCGCATCACGCTGCCCGGGTCGCTCTTCCTCGCCGCGATCGCGATCACGCCGTTGCTGGTGTTCAACCTCTGGGACATCCGCCAGTTCCCGTTCGGTGGCACCGCGCTGCTGATCACGGTCGGCGTCGCGCTCGAGACCATGAAGCAGATCGACAGTCAGTTGATGATGCGCAATTACGAAGGCTTCCTGGCCTGAGGATGAGCCACGGCCTCCGACTCGTGCTGCTCGGCCGCCAAGGCGCGGGCAAGGGCACGCAGGCGCAACTCCTCGCGGACAACTACGGGGTCGAGCACCTGTCGACGGGCGACCTGTTCCGGGCGGCGGCGGCCGAGGGCACCCGTGCCGGCCTCGAGGCGAAGCGCTTCATGGATGAAGGCGAGCTCGTGCCCGACGCGACGGTCGTGCGCGTGGTGGAGGAGCGCTTCACTGTCGACTTCCTCGAGCGTGGGTTCGTGCTCGACGGGTTCCCCCGCACGCTGCCGCAGGCGCGGGAGCTGGAGCGGGTGCTCAACGGCCACCAGCTCGACCTCGTGATCGACCTCGACGTCGCGCGAGAGATCGTGGTCGACCGCATCGCCGGACGACGGGTGTGCGAGAGCTGCGGCGCCACCTACCACGTGAGCATGCCGCCCCAGCACGACTGGACGTGCGACACGTGTGGCGGTCGGGTCGTCCAGCGCGACGACGACACCGAGGAGGCCGTTGCCCGGCGGCTCGAGATCTACGACGCCGAGACCGTGCCGATCATCGACTTCTACTGCAACCTCGGCAAGCTCGTCGTGGTCGACGGCGTGGGCGAGACCGACGACGTGTTCAAGCGTCTCGTCGCCGAGGTCGAGCAGCGCTACGACCCCGAGTCGACGTGAGCTGCTCAGGGTGATCACCCGCAAGACGCCCGCGCAGATCGCGCTCATGCGGCGCGCGGGCAAGGTCGTCGCCGAGATGCACGAGGTGTGCATCCGCGCCGCGAAGCCCGGTGCCACCACGCTCGACGTCGACCGCGCGGCGCGTGAGGTGATCGACCGGCGCGGCGCCCGCTCCAACTTCCTCGGCTATCACGGGTTCCCCGCGGTGGTGTGCACGTCGCCCAACGACGTGATCGTGCACGGCATCCCGAGCGACACCGTCGTGCTCGAGGAGGGCGACATCCTCTCGATCGACTGCGGAGCGATCATCGAAGGGTGGCACGCCGACGCGGCGGTCACGGTGCCGGTGGGTGACATCGACGACGAGTCGAAGCGCCTCATCGAGGTGACGCGCGCGTCGCTCGAAGCCGCGATCGCGCAAGTCGTCGAAGGGAGCCGGCTCGGCGACATCGGCGCGGCGGTCGAAGGCATCGCGGAGGCGGCCGGGTTCACGGTGGTGCGCGAGTACGTCGGGCATGGCATCGGCACCGCGATGCACGAAGACCCGCAGGTGCCCAACTACGGCCCCGCCGGGCGCGGCAAGAAGCTCGACATCGGCCACGTGCTCGCGATCGAGCCGATGGTGAACGCCGGCACCGCGGGCACCGAGGTGCTCGACGACGGCTGGACGGTGATCACTCGAGACGGCAAGCGCTCCGCGCACTTCGAGCACACCATCGCCGTCACCGAGCACGGCCCCGAGGTCCTCACCCTCCCCTGGTAGTTCTCAAGCTTTGGCGTCAGAAGCGCGCCGTATGGGCGCGATATTGACGCCAAAACTTGAGAATCAGTCGAGGAGTTGCTCGCGGAGGGTGGCGACGGTCTCGTCGGGGAAGCCGACGGCGTGGGCGTACTGCGCCCACGAGCCCCACTTCTCGTGCACGCGGGCGATGAGCCCTTCCATCACGAAGGCGTGCGCGCCCTTGAGCTCCTCCGGTATGCCGACCCAGCGCGTCGCCTCGACATCTGCGCCTTCACGTTCGATCCGACGTTCGGTGAGCAGCGGGACGACCTCGTGGGTGAGCGCGTAGTCGGCGACGATCACGTCGTCGGGCACACCGAGGAACCCGAGCAGGATCGCCGCGAACACGCCGGTGCGATCCTTGCCCGCCAGGCAGTAGAAGACGGCGGGGAGCGCGTCGTCGCTCGCGATGGAGTTGGCAGCCGCGACGTACGACGGTGCGCCGGCCTCGATCATCGACGAGTAGAAGTCGATCCCACTGCTGAGCACGATCGCGGGAGCCTCGCTGATTGGCTGGCTGTGATCGAACGTCGGGCAGTGCACGTGCGTGATCGAGACGTCGCCGAGGGGACCGATGCCGAGGCGCTCTATCTCCTGCGAGGACCGGAAGTCGATCGCGGTGCGCATCCCGAGCTCCCGCAGCACGGGGATGTCGGCCGCGGTGAGCGTGTGGGTGGAGTCGCTGCGGAAGATCCGTCCCCAGCGGGTGGTCCGGCCGTCGACGGTCGGGTACCCGCCGAGATCGCGGAAGTTGACGGGCCCTTCGAGAGTGACGCGACGCTCGGTCATCGACCGGATCGTACGGCGGATCGGTGAACACCAGACGAGGCCTCGGTGAACGCCACCCACCCCGCCCCTTCACGAAATTGCGTCGCTCGTCACCGAATACCGGCATCCGGCGACGCAATTTCGGATCCGGAGGTAAGGACGAGCGTCCCTGCGACACATACGGGTGGAGACTCATGTGGTGTCGAGCGGGGACGACAGCCGAGCAGCGGTCCTGTGGGACCGCTTCGCCGACGACGTGTACGCCTACGCGCGTCGTCGGGTCGGCGCGTCGGCCGCACCCGACGTGGTGGCGGAGGTGTTCACCGTGGTGGTTGCGAACCCGAAGCGAGTGCCCGACGACGCACTGCCCTGGCTGTACCGAACCGCGTGGAACACGATCATGAACCTGCGTCGAGCGGACGCGCGGCGTGCCGAGCTGCCCACGCGTCTGCCCCGTGAGATCGCATCGACGGATCCGGCGATCGCGGTGACGGAACGCGAGACCGTGCTCGCGGCGCTCGACGCCCTGTCCGACGTCGATCGGGAGGCGCTCCTCCTCGTCGCTTGGGAGGGACTCGACCCACGACGCGCCGCGACCGCGGCGGGTTGCTCGACGAGCACCTTCAACGTGCGCCTCCACCGCGCCCGCCGACGGCTCGAGCGCGCGCTGGCCGACGACCTGCAGGACGACCCGCGATGACCGACGTCGTCGAAGTCGTGCGGAGTGCAACAAACGTTCCGCGGAACGCCTGGAGCGACACCGCTGAGGGTCGCGCGACCCGGGAGCGGGCGTTCTCCACCGATCCGAAAA
>DASUMF010000256.1:0-3519 GCA_036277835.1 Acidimicrobiia bacterium | reverse complement strand
GAGGGCCCCCGCGAGCCGAACCCCGAGAAGATCGCGTCGCTGCAGACGCTGCGCGAGGGCGGGCGCGTCACCGCCGCCGTCGCCTCGCAGATCTCCGACGCCTCGGCCGCGATGCTCATCGCGTCCGAGGCAGCGGTGCGCACGCACGGTCTGACACCCCGCGCTCGCATACACCACCTGTCGGTGCGCGGTGCCGACCCCGTGTGGATGCTGACCGCGCCGATCCCCGCCACCGCGTACGCGCTCGAGAAGAGCGGGATGTCGCTCGACGACATCGACCTCGTCGAGATCAACGAGGCGTTCGCGTCGGTCGTGCTCGCGTGGTTCGCGGAGACGGGCTTCGATCCCGCCAAGGTGAACGTGAACGGTGGCGCCATCGCGCTCGGCCACCCGCTCGGCGCGACCGGCGGGCGTCTCATGACCACGCTGCTCCACGAGCTCGAGCGCACCGGCGGCCGCTACGGCCTCCAGACGATGTGCGAGGGCGGCGGCCAGGCCAACGTGACGATCATCGAGCGCCTCGGCTAATAAGTGCTTGACTAGCTATATACCTAGCTAGTAATGTACGGCCATGACCTCGACCGTGCTCGACGCCGCCTTCGACGTCATCGCCGAGCCGAATCGGCGCCGGATCCTCGACCTGCTCATCGAGCACGAGCGACCGGTGGGCGATCTCGTGCACGTGCTCGGCGTGAGCCAGCCGGCCGTGTCCAAGCACCTGCGCGTCTTGCGCGACGCGGGGCTGGTCGAGGTGCGCGCCGACGCGCAGCGTCGCCTCTACCGCGCACGGCCGGAGCCGCTCCGCGCCATCGACGACTGGCTCGCGCCGTACCGCGCGCAGTGGTCGGCGCGCCTCGACGACCTGGAACGACACCTCGACAGCATGGAGGACCCGACATGACGAACGACACCGCCCGCGCCGACGGCGAGCTCGCCGCGATCGACGACCGCTGGCAGCTGCGCTTCTCCCGCACGCTCCCCCACCCCCAGGAGAAGGTGTGGCGTGCGATCACCGAGCCCGAGCACCTGGCGGCGTGGTTCCCGCACCGGATCGTCGGCGACCGGGTTGCCGGCGCGTCGCTTCGCTTCGAGTCGCACGACGATCCCTCGGAGGCGTTCGACGGCCAGATGCTGCGCTTCGACCCGCCGAAGGTCGTCGAGTTCATGTGGGGCGAGGACGTGATCCGCATGGAGCTCGAGCCCGACGGTTCGCACACCGTGCTCACCCTGCTCGACACCTTCACGGAGCAGGGCAAGGGGGCGCGCGACGGCGCGGGATGGCACGAGTGCCTCGACCGCCTCGGGGTGCACCTCGCAGGCGACGACCTCGACGCGTGCAACGGAACATGGAAGGCGGTCAGCCCGCTCTACGTCGAGAAGTTCGGTCCCGATGCCTCCACCGTCGGTCCGCCCGAAGGTCACCCCGTCCTCGACGACTGAGCGTCACCGCTGCCGCTCGTCCCTGATGAACTCGGGCCACGGCGGGTGGTCGGCTGGATCCCACACGCTCCGGATGAGCGCGTCCGCTTCGGCTTCGGTGCATGAGCCCGTCCGCTGCGCGTAGAGGGCGTAGAACGCGCTGACGCGGTAGTTGGCCGCGCAGTGCACGTGGACCTTCTTGCCCGCGAGCGCGTCCATCGCATCGGTGAACGCCTCGAGGTCCGCGTGAGCAGGGGCCGCGAAGTCGACGGGGATGTGCACGTACTCGAGGCCCTGCTCGCGCACGATGGCCTCCTCGTTCACGACGGCGCGCCCAGACGTGTCGGGCAGGAGGTTGATCACCGCGTCGTAGCCCTCGCCGCGCAAGGCGCTCAGCTCCTCGACACCGAGGAGTCCCGACGTGGTGAGCCGTTCGTCGATGCGCCTGAAGTTGGAGCTCTGCTCGATGCTCATCCCGATGCGCCGTGGCGGTCCCGCGCTGCTCGTGTTCGACGCGCGGTCACGCGGAACCGCCGCGCCGCGACTACTTCTTCTTCTTGCCCTTCTTCTTGTCCTTCTTCTTGCTCTTCTTCTTCGCCATCGCAGACCCCTCTCGTGGTGCGTTTTCGAGCGTGCAGTATTGCACGACGCGTCGGCTCGTACGTCGGACGTCTCGGCGCGCGACACTCTGGAGCGATGACGAATCACTTCGACGAGCGCGCGGCGACGTGGGACGACGATCCCGCGAAGGTGCAGCGCGCCCAGGAGATCGCGAGTGCGATGCGTGCGCGCGTCCCCCTCGATGCGTCGACTCGTCTCCTGGAGTACGGCGCGGGCACGGGGCTCGTGAGCCAAGCGCTGCGCGACGCGGTCGGAGCGATCACGATGGTCGACACGTCGGCCGGCATGCGAAGCGTCATGGAACGCAAGGTGGCGGACGGGGTGATCGCGGACGCACGGGTCTGGAACGTCGACCTCGCCACCGAACCGGCTCCCGACGAGCAGTTCGACCTCATCGTGACGGCCATGACCTTGCACCACATCCCGCACGTCGAACCGGTGCTCGCCAACTTCGCCCGTCTGCTCGTCACCGGTGGTCACCTGTGCATCGCCGACCTCGAGGAGGAAGACGGAACCTTCCATCCCGACGGCTTCGACGGCCACCACGGGTTCAACCGCGACACGTTGCGAACGCACCTTCTCGACGCCGGGTTCCGCGACATCGAGTACGAGAGCAACGGACACATCGTCCGCGACGGGATCGAGTACCCGATCTTCCTCGCGACCTGCACGCGTGGCTGACTGGCAGACCATCTCGTCGCTCGCGACCGCGGGCGGCACGCTCGTGCTCGCGGCCGCGACGTTCTCCGCCGTGCGGTCGTCGAACCGCTCCGCGCGCGTGGCGGAGCAGGCCCTGCTCACCGGCATGCGTCCACTGCTCGTGCCGTCGCTCAGCGACGACCCCGACCAGAAGGTGGTCTGGAGTGGCGGCCGTGCGGCACGCCTGGGCGGCGGGCGCGCCATCGCCGAGCACGAGGATGGCGTGACCTACCTCGCGATCAGCCTCCGCAACGTCGGCGCGGGACTCGCGTTGTTGCACGGCTGGTACCCGAGACCCGGTTGGGCATCGGTCGACGACCCGCGCGTCGAGCTCGACTCGTTTCGCCGGCTGATCATCGACCTCTACATCGCTCCCGGCGGCCCCGGATACTGGGAGAGCGCGCTCCGCGAGGAGAACGACGCGCTCCACGACGAGTTCCAGCGGGTCCTCGCGGACCGTGAAGCGTTCACCATCGATCTGCTCTACGGCGATCAGGACGGTGGTCAGCGAACGGTCAGCCGGTGTCTCGTCCTGCCGGCGAGCGACGGCGGGTGGTACAGCCAGATCGCGCGCCATTGGAACGTCGATCGCGCCGACCCGCGCTGATCGCCGCACGCCCGCGCCGAATCGGGCCAGAATCACGCCGCGCGACGGTCGAGGAGGGCAGCGTGAGTGACGGGCATCTCGAGGAAGCCACGGTCGAGCGCGCCCGTCACGCCGTCTCGTCGGTCGAAGCCGCGGCACTGTCGGGCCTCGCGGCCGCGGTGCTGCTCTCGCTG
>DASUMF010000255.1:0-4603 GCA_036277835.1 Acidimicrobiia bacterium | reverse complement strand
CAGGTGACGCAATTTCGTGGAAGGCGGTCAGGTGTACTGGTTGACGATCTCGAGCACGGGCCGCACGAGCTCCTGCTTGCAGATGAGGAGGTCGGGGAGCCACGGGTCGGGCCGGTTGTACTCGAGCGGTGTGCCGTCGAGGCGCGACACGTGCAGGCCGGCGGCGGCGGCCACCCCGACGGGCGCGGCGGAGTCCCACTCGTACTGGCCGCCGTGGTGCGCGTAGATGTCGACCTCGCCGACCACCACGGCCATCGCCTTCGCGCCGGCCGAGCCGAGCGGGACGAGGTCGGCGCCGAGTCCGGCCTGGAGCGGTCCCGTCATCGCGGGAGGGCGGCTCCGGCTCACCACCATGCGGGGCCGGCGGCCGCCGACCGGTGGCGACGGCGGCGGCGGCGGCTCGTCGGCGAACGTGATCCCGAGGGCAGGCAGTGCGACGGCCGCGGCCACCACCGCGCCGTCCACGACCAGCGCCACGTGCACGGCCCAGTCGGAACGGCCGCGCTCGCCGAACTCGCGCGTGCCGTCGAGCGGATCCACGATCCAGACGCGCTCCGCGTCGAGCCGCACCGAGTCGTCGTCGCCTTCCTCGGACAACACCGCGTCGTCGGGGAACTGCTCGGCGAGGGCCTCCATGATGAAGTCGTGCGACACCTTGTCGCCCGCGGCCTGCACGTAGCGGGGATGGGCGTTCGCGTCCTCGAGCGAGGCGCGAACCTCGAGGAGCAGCTCGCCGGCGGCGGTCGCGATGGCCGCCGCACCAGCGTGGTCGGCAGCGGTGGCGGTCATCGGGCGGACGCTACCTCGCGAGGTGTGGAGTGCTCGCCCCCTGTGCAAGAGTCGGCCCAGTCCAGAGGGCCGGTACGAGCGCCAGTCCGGAGATTGAGGAGCGGCCATGGCCGTCGAGCGGTTCCCGGTGGAAGCCGGTCACATCCTGATGTTCGCACGGTCGATCGGGGACCAGAACCCGATCTACGCCGACGCCGAGTACGCGGCCGGCACCGAGGTCGGTGCCATCCCCGCTCCGCCCACGTTCGTGCAGGCGAGCGCCCAGTTCGACCCCGAGTACTTCCTGCGTCCCCATCCCGATCGCGTCTGGCACGGCTCCGGGCGCGAGGCGACCGGCATGAAGATCGAGCCGCCGGCGGCCGACGCGGGCGGCTCGTCGTCGGGCGACGCCGGCGCGGGGCGTTCGATGGCAGGCGGTCTGCACGCCGAGCAGCACTACGAGTACCACCGGCCCCTCGTCGCCGGCGACGTGCTGCGCGCGACCGTGCGGCCCGGTGAGCGCTGGGAGAAGCAGGGACGTTCCGGCAAGCTCTCGTTCTCGGAGACGATCACCGAGTACCGCGACCTCGACGGCAACCTCGTCGTGACCGCGCGGTCGGTCGGAGTCGGCACCGAGGGCCCGAAGAAGCCCGAGGAAGGCACGGAGGTCGGCTGATGGCAGTGTCCGCCGCGTCGTTGTCGGTCGGCGACTCGCGTGAGCTGGTGCTCACCGAGGATCTCACCCGCACGCAGATCGTGATGTACGCCGGCGCGTCCGGCGACTACAACCCGCTGCACAGCGACGAGCGCTACGCCAAGGAGGTCGCGGGCTATCCGGGTGTGTTCGCGCACGGGATGCTGAGCATGGGCATGACCGGACGCGTGCTCACCGACTGGATGGGCGACGGTCGCCTCACCAAGTACGGGGTTCGCTTCGTGAAGCAGGTGTGGCCCGGCGACGCGCTCACCGCGACGGCCACGGTCGACGCCATCCGCGAGGAGGACGGCGAGTGGTTCGCCGACCTCTCGGTGCTCACCGTCAACCAGAACGGCGAGCCCGTCGTCACCGGCAGCGCCACCGCGCGCCTCGACCCCTGACGACTTCGGTTCCGTTCTGGCGTACCCGGACCACCACTGCGGTGGGTTCGGGTACGCCAAAACCGTGAGTCAGCTGAGGTGGCGGGCGAAGAAGTCGAGGATCTTCTGCCAGCCGTCGATCGCGGCGTCGACGTTGTAGTTGGGACGGTCGACGGTGAAGAACGCGTGCCCCGCCCCTTCGTAGGTGTGGAACTCGTGCTCCTTGCCGTGCTCGCGGAGCGCGGCGTCGATCTGCGCCACCTGGTCGGGTGCAGGGTTGGCGTCTTCCGCGCCGAAGAGCCCGAGGAGCGGGCACCCCATGTCGGGCGTCATGTCGATCGGGGCGACGGGCTGCGCAGGGGTCAGTTTGTCGGCACCCATCACGACGTTCCCGCCGTAGCAGTCGACCGCCGCATCGAGCTCGACGTTGCACGCGACGACGTACGCCTGACGACCGCCCGAGCAGTACCCGATCACCCCGACCTTCCCGTTCGCGTTCGGCAGGGTTCGCAGCAGCGCACTGGCCGCCGCGACGTCGCCGATGCACTGCGCGTCGGGGACACCGCCGGCTTCCCGCGTCGCGCGCGCCGCGTCGAGGTGCGACTCGCCGGGGGCGTACCGGTGGTGCAGGTTCGGGCAGATCGCCGAGTAGCCGGAGGCTGCGAACTCACGCGCGATGGCGCGGGTCGGGGGGTCGTACCCGGGCATGTGATGGATCACCACCACGCCGGGGAAGGGCCCCGGCCCGAGGGGCCGGGCGAGATACGCAGGGATCGGGTCACCGGCGTGACCCGTGATGGTGATGGTCTCGGCCAGCATGCCGTCGTACATCGCAACCTCCGTTGTCGTGCCCCGACGATGGCACACCTCCCGTCGGGACGTCGGCAACAGGGCCGAGCAGCGAAGCAATGTCGCGGCGATAGATTGCGGCGCCATGACCTCCGAACCGCGCAATTCGACGGCGCCGACGGCAAGCGTGTCGGTCTCCATCGCCGTCAACGGCCGCCCGACCGACAACACGGTGGAGGCCCGCACCCTCCTCGTGCAGTACCTGCGCGAGACGGTCGGCCTCACCGGCACCAACATCGGTTGCGACACCACCAGCTGTGGGGCCTGCACGGTCCTGCTCGACGGCGAGTCGGTGAAGTCGTGCACGGTGCTCGCGGCGCAGGCCGACGGCCGGTCCGTGACCACCATCGAGGGGCTCGCCGACGGCGAGACGCTGCACCCGATGCAGGAGGCGTTCCGCGAGTACCACGGGTTGCAGTGCGGCTACTGCACTCCGGGGATGGTGATGGCGGCGGTGTCGCTGGCCACCGAGCACGACGCACTGAGCGAGAGCGACGTGCGCACCGGGCTCGAAGGCAACCTCTGTCGTTGCACCGGCTACCACAACATCGTCCGGGCGGTGATGGCCGGCGCCGACGCCATGTCCGGCACCACGACGGGCGCAGGGAGCGGGGCGTGATCCCGGCCGCGTTCGACTACGTCCGGGCCGACTCCGTCGACGGCGCGGTCGCGCTCCTCACCGAGCACGGCGACGACGCCAAGCTGATCGCGGGCGGGCACTCGCTGCTGCCGCTCATGAAGCTCCGCCTCGCGACACCCGCAGTGCTCGTCGACGTGAGTCGTCTCGACGAGTTGTCGTACGTGCGCGACGCGGGCGACCACGTCGCGGTCGGTGGGCTCACCCGCCACCACGACGTCGAGCACAGCGACGTGCTGCGCGAGCACGCGCCACTCCTCGCCTTCGCGGCCGGCCAGGTGGGCGACCCCCAGGTGCGACACCGCGGCACGATCGGCGGTTCGCTCGCGCACGCCGACCCCGCATCCGACCTGCCCGCGTGCGTGCTCGCGCTCGGCGGCACGATCGTGGCGCGTGGATCGAGCGGTGAGCGCACCATCGCGATCGACGACTTCTTCCAGGGCTTCCTCGAGAGCGCCCTCGCGCCCGACGAGGTCATCACCGAGGTGCGCATCCCGAAGGCGACCGGCGCCGGTTTCGGCTTCGAGAAGTTCAACCGCCGCGCTCAGGACTGGGCCATCGTCGGCGTCGCTGCCGTGGGCGGTGACCGGCCCGGAGTGGCACTGGTGAACATGGGTTCCACGCCGCTGCGCGCGGCCGCGGTCGAGGCACGCCTCGCCGAGGGCGCCGCCCCCGATGCCGCGGCTGCGGTGGCCGACGAGGGCACCGAGCCGCCGTCCGATCTGAACGCGAGCGAGGACTACCGACGCCATCTGGCGCGCGTGCTCGTGGAGCGGGCACTCACCAGCGTTGCCGGCAGCAACGGGACTGGAGCGACGCGATGACCACCACCACGCCCCACGGGGCCGGTTCCTACGTCGGGCTCCCCGTGCGTCGCGTCGAAGACCCGACGCTTCTCCGTGGTGAAGCCACGTACATCGCGAACCTGCAGGTCCCCGGCATGCTCGAGGTGGCCTTCGTCCGCTCGTCGGTCGCGCACGCACGGCTGGGTGAGATCGACACCTCGGCCGCGCGCGAGATGCCCGGTGTGGTCGGCGTGTACAGCGCCGCCGATCTCGACGTCGGCGACTACTACCTGTTCGTGAACCTGCGCCACGACGCCACCCGCCCTGCCCTCGCGAAGGACAAGGTGCGCTTCGTCGGGGAGATCGTCGCGGTCGTCGTGGCGGAGACGCGCGCGCAGGCCATGGACGCGGCCGAGATGGTGGTCGTCGACTACGACCCGCTGCCTGCGATCATCGACATGGACGACGCCCTCGCGCCCGACGCCCC
>DASUMF010000254.1:0-4017 GCA_036277835.1 Acidimicrobiia bacterium | reverse complement strand
CCTCGGCTTCGGCAAACGCATCGTGCGCGGTGGTGACCTTCGGCAGCGACGTGCCCGCCAGGTAATGGGCGAGAGTGTAAGGAATGACGAAGTAGCCGTCGGCCAGACCCTGCATGAGCGCGCTGGCACCGAGCCGGTTCGCACCGTGGTCGGAGAAGTTCGCCTCACCGAGCACGTAGAGCCCGGGCACGTTGCTCATCAGGTTGTAGTCGACCCACAACCCGCCCATCGTGTAGTGCACCGCGGGGTAGATGCGCATCGGCACCTTGTAGGGGTCTTCGTCGGTGATGCGGTCGTACATCTCGAAGAGGTTGCCGTAGCGCTCTTCGATGACGTCGCGACCGAGCCGTGAGATCGCGTCGCCGAAGTCGAGGTACACGCCGTTCTTCAACGGCCCCACACCACGACCGGCGTCGACCTCGCGCTTCGCGGCGCGTGACGCCACGTCGCGCGGCACGAGGTTGCCGAACGCGGGGTAGCGGCGCTCCAAGAAGTAGTCGCGCTCCGCGGCCGGGATCTGGTCGGGCGAGCGCGGGTCGTCCATCTTCGCCGGCACCCACACGCGACCGTCGTTGCGCAGCGACTCCGACATCAGCGTGAGCTTCGACTGGAAGTCGTCGCTGCGCGGGATGCACGTGGGGTGGATCTGCGTGTAGCAGGGGTTCGCGAACAGCGCACCGCGCTTGTGGGCGCGCCAGGCGGCGGTGACGTTGCTCGCCTTGGCGTTGGTGGAGAGGTAGAACGCGTTCCCGTAGCCACCGGTGGCGAGCACCACCGCATGGGCGGCGTGGGAGCGGACGTCGCCGGTGATGAGGTCGCGGGTGACGATGCCGACGGCCCGGCCGTCCTTCACCACGAGGTCGAGCATCTCGGTGCGCTCGTGGAGCGTCACCGAGCCGAGCGCCACCTGGTGCGCGAGCGCGGAGTACGCGCCGAGCAGCAGCTGCTGGCCGGTCTGGCCACGCGCGTAGAAGGTGCGCGACACCTGCGCGCCACCGAACGACCGGTTGTCGAGCAGGCCGCCGTACTCACGCGCGAACGGCACGCCCTGCGCGACGCACTGGTCGATGATGTTCACGCTGAGCTGCGCGAGGCGGTACACGTTGCCCTCGCGGGCGCGGTAGTCGCCGCCCTTCACCGTGTCGTAGAAGAGGCGGTAGACGCTGTCGCCGTCGTTCTTGTAGTTCTTCGCCGCGTTGATGCCGCCCTGCGCGGCGATGCTGTGCGCGCGGCGTGGCGAGTCGTGGAACGTGAAGAGCGTGACGTTGTACCCGAGCTCGCCCAACGTCGCAGCCGCCGACGCGCCGGCCAGGCCACTGCCCACCACGATGATCTCGTAGCGGCGCTTGTTGGCAGGGTTCACCAGCTTCACGTCGAACTTGTGCTGGTCCCACTTCTGCTCGATCGGCCCGTCGGGGATCCGAGCGTCGAACGAACCCACCAGACTCATCGGTTGACCACCCCGGTCACGATCAGCAACGGCATGCTCACGTTGCCGACGAGGATGACGAGCGCGAAGCCGGCGGCGAACGCGCGCTTCCAGTCGTTGTACTTCGGGTTGTTGATGCCGAGGCTGTTGAACATCGCCCAGGCGCCGTGGAAGATGTGGATCGACACCGCGATCATCGCCAGGATGTACGCGATGGCGACGGGCACCCGCTCGAAGCTGTTGAACAGGTTGTTGTACGGGTCGCCGCGCACGAAATCGGGATTGGCGCTGCCCCACGTGAGGTCGGCGAGGTGGAAGACCACGAACAGCGCGACGATCACACCCGTCCAGCGCATCGTGCGGGAGGCGAAGTTCGCCGCCGCGTAGTCGCGCTTCGACTGGTACTTCACCGGTCGGGCCTTGTGGTTCATCCGGGTGAGCTGTGCCGCCGCGACGATGTGGAACACGAACGCGAGCGTGAGCACGATGCGCATGCCCCACAGCACGACGGTGCGGGGGAACGCGGGCTCACCCAGGGTGCGCAGCCACTCGGCGTACTCGTTGAGGTGCTCCTCGCCGAGGAACACCTTGAGGTTGCCGACCATGTGGGCGAGCACGTAGCCGAGCAGGATGATCCCGCTGACGGCCATGACCCACTTCTTGCCGACGGCCGACCGCCAGAACCGGAGCAGGAAGTGCCCCTGGTTCTTGGGGAACGGCACCGGGGCACCTTCGTAGCGGTAGAGCGAGCCGGCGGCATCGGCGCCGGGCTGCTGGTCCGCGGTGGACACCTCTTCTTCTGTCGTTGCCACGGGCCGGGAAGTTAGCGGTCGACCCGGCCTCTCGTGGGATTGTGAAAACGGTAACGAGCGGCGCGTCGCGCGCGCCCGACCCGCGCGGGCGCGGCGCTCAGCGCGGTCCGGGCCACGCGTGCATCGGCAGCCCCGGCGCGGGCATGTCGGTGAACGCGACGACGTGGCACGGATCGCCGAGGTCGGTCACGAACAGCGTGCGCGCGTCCGGTCCGCCGAAGCAGCAATTGGTGGCGGTCACCGCCGGTGGGTCGAGGTCGAGCTGCTCGACCAGGGTGCCGTCGGGTTCGTACACGCACACCATCGGGCCGCCGCCGGCCATGTAGATGCGGCCGTCGACGTCGAGTGCGAAGCCGTCGCCCGGACGGCCGGGCGCGAACGGCTCCCGGGAACCGTCGGTGCGCAGGCGCACGAACCCCGTCGGATGGTCAGGTCCGCCCACCTCGACCACGACCAACGTCTCGCCGTCGGCCTCGAGCGCGATGCCGTTCGGATACGAGAAGCCGCCGGCAACCACGCGCAACGCGCCGTCGGGCGCCAGCGCCATCACTCGTCCGACGGGCGGCGTGGGTACCGGGAAGCCCGGCGGGTCGGTGAAGAAGATGGTGCCGTCGGCCGCGACGCACAGGTCGTTCGGCTGCTGCATCACACCCGACGCGAGGTACGAGACCGCGCCGCCCGGCCCGACGTGCTGGAGCCCCGACGTGATGCGCCGGGGCGCCGGGTATCCGAACATGCCGAACGCCGCGAAGTCGAGGCCGCCGTTCTGGGTGACGACGAAGCCGCCATCGGCCGCCGCGACCGCGCCGTTCGGACCGCCCGCGGTGTCGGCGAGCTGCTCGACCCTCCCACTCGCGGGCCACACCCGCGAGAGCACCCCGGTGGCGACGCTCGTGAACACGAGCGTGCCCTCCTCGGTGCCGTCGGCAGGGTCGGGCGGACACCACACCGGACCTTCGCCGACCGCGGGCCCTTCACACACCAGATGCGGACCGTCCATGCCGCGCATGCTGACACACATCCGTCATTCCGCCGCGCGGCCGGACGCGCACCGCCCGAATTGCACTCGCAAGACCGCTGATACCCTGCGCGAAGGACCGAACCTCGACCACGGGAGCACCGCCGTATGTCACGTCCCGGAACGCTCGGCGAGCTGAAGGCCAGCGGCTGGACCTCACGTCCGGTCAAGGAAGAGGTGCGGCAGAACGCGCTCGCGCGGATCGCCGACGGCCAGCCGCTCGTCGAGGGTGTCATCGGCTACGAGGAGACCGTCCTCCCGCAGCTCGAGAACGCGCTCATCGCCGGTCACGACGTGATCTTCCTCGGCGAGCGCGGGCAGGCGAAGACCCGCATGATCCGTTCGCTCACCGCGCTGCTCGACGAGTGGATGCCCATCGTCGCGGGCAGCGAGATCAACGACGACCCGTACGACCCGGTGTCGCACCACGCCCGGTTGCTGGTTGCCGAGCGTGGCGACGAGACGCCGATCGAGTGGGTGCACCGTGAGCGGCGGTTCGGCGAGAAGCTCGCCACCCCCGACACGTCGATCGCGGATCTCATCGGCGAGGTCGACCCGATCAAGGTGGCGGAGGGCCGCTACCTGTCCGACGAGCTCACCATCCACTACGGGCTCGTGCCGCGCACCAACCGAGGCATCTTCTCGATCAACGAACTGCCCGATCTCGCCGAGCGCATCCAGGTCGGCCTGCTGAACGTGCTCGAGGAGCGCGACGTGCAGATCCGTGGCTACAAGATCCGCCTGCCGATCGACGTCAT
>DASUMF010000253.1:0-4633 GCA_036277835.1 Acidimicrobiia bacterium | reverse complement strand
TCACCGGTCCGTGGGCCGGATTCGACGAGCGCCTCTTCGAGCCCGACGGCCCGATTCCGCGCAGCACCTTCGGCCTGCGCTTCGCTCGTGGGTTCATGAGATCGAGCGAGATGTCGTGGATGGGCCCGAACCCCGCCGCGTTCGGTTCCGCGGGCTCAGGTGGCTCGATCGCCGTCGCCGACCCCGACGCGCGGATCGGCTTCGGCTACGCGCAGAACTCGCACCTCGGCCCGTTGGCGGGCATCGACTCGCGTCCCGGCCGCATGCTCCAGGCGGTGTACGCCGCCCTCTGAGCAGGGCGCAAGCTCGGCGGGAACGGAGCCGCTCAGCCGCCGCCGCTCGCTGCGGCCGGGCCGCGGAACAACATGTTGCCGAGCGGGTGGCCGTAGTCGAACTCGTAGTCCTGGAACTTCGCGCCCTGCACCTGGAGCTCCTCGACGGTCCAGAAGTCGCCGTCTTTCTTGATCTCGTCGACGATCACGAACGGCTGGAACAGGTACACCTCGCCGCCCTGCACGAAGAAGACGCGACCGTGGATCGGGCAGTCGGCGGTGGCCAGGTACGCGACGAACGGCGACACGTTGCCCGGGTGCATCGGCGTCCACTCGTCGGAGGGCGGCTCGGCTGCCTCGGGGCGCCCGAGACCGGTGAGGCGCGTGGCCGCGGCCGGCGCGATCGCGTTCACGCGCACGCCGTAGCGCGACAGCTCCTGGTCGGCGATGATCGAGAACGTGGCGATGCCGGTCTTGGCTGCGCCATAGTTCGTCTGGCCGACATTGCCGAACAGCCCCGACGTCGACGACGTGTTGATGACCGCGCGCTTGGCATCGTTGCCGGCCTTCGACTGGTCACGCCAGTACGACGCGGCGTGGCGCGTGGTCGCGAAGTGGCCGCGAAGGTGCACCTTCATGATCGCGTCCCACTCGGCTTCCGACATGTTGAAGAGCATGCGGTCGCGCAGGATGCCCGCGTTGTTCACCAGCACGTGGAGATCACCGAAGCTGTCGACCGCCTGCTGGATCAGGCGTTGCGCGCCCTCGAAGTCGGAGATGTCGTCGCCGTTGGCGACGGCCTCTCCGCCGAGCGCCTTGATCTCCTCGACCACCTGCTGTGCGGGCGTGGCGTCGGAGCCCGAGCCGTCTTCGGCGCCGCCGAGGTCGTTGACCACGACCTTCGCGCCCTCACGCGCGAACAGGAGCGCATGCTCGCGCCCGATCCCTCGACCGGCTCCCGTGATGACCGCGACCCGACCCTCGAGCGTGTTCGGCATCTCTGTCGTCCCTCCGTGGTGATCCAACCGTCGTGTCGAAACGGTCTATCGCGATCGGGTCGCGAGACACCACAACGAGCGTCAGCCCTCGAACCCCACTGCGCCCGGCTCGAGCGGCGTGCCGAAGGCGTTGAGGCTGAACGACACCAGGTGGTAGTAGCCGACGAGCAGCACGGCCTGGATGAGCTGCGCGTCGTCGTAGTCGGCCGCGAGTGCATTCCACGTGTCGTCGCTCACCTGCTGGCGCTCGTGCAGCTCGTCGGCGAGTGTGCACAGCGTCCGCTCGATCGGGTCCCAGCCCGGCGCATCGGGGCCATCGATGATGCGCTGCACGTCGGCGTCGGTCATGCCACCGTGGTTCGCGAGGCGCCGGTGCTGCGCGAACTCGTAGTTCGACCGGCAGTTCCAGCCGGTGCGCAGGATGAGCGTCTCCCGATGGCGCAGTGGGATGCCGTCGCCCCGCAGGTTGCGGCCGAGCGTGGTCATCGCCTCGGCGAGGTCGGGCGCGCGCACGAGGGTCGTGTAGATGTTGCGCGTCGGCCCGACCAGGAGGGGCTCGAGCACCTCGCGCTGACGTGGCGAGAGCTCCTCGTCGGAAAGCGGCGCGAGGCGCACCGACCGGTCGGGCGACGGTCCAGGCTCCACGGCGCGACTCTCGTGCCCGGCACGGCGCGACGTCAAGCCCAGGTGCCAGGCACCCGGCTCGTCACTCGTCGAGATGGAACACGCGGTACGGGCGCCGGATCAGCGGCAGTGCCACGTTGCGGACGCGCACACCTCCAGGCGTGACGCCCTGCTCGCTCCCCGCGTGCGCGTGGCCGTGCACGACGAGGTCGGCGCCGACGTCGTCGACCGCGTGCGCCAGCAGGTAGCTCCCGAGGAAGGGGAAGATCTCCGCCCGTTCGCCGACGACGGTGTCCTTCACCGGCGAGTAGTGGAGGAGCACGACGCGCACGTCGGCGTCCAGTGCGCGCAGACCATGGTCGATGCGTTCGGCGCTGCGCTCGGTGCGGCGCATGAAGTGCTTCATCTCGGGCTCGCCGAACGCCGAGCCGGAGGCACCGGCGAAGCCCCCGCCGAACCCCGTGTCGCCGACCACGCCGAGCCGCTGCCCGCCGACGTCGAGCGTGACGGTGTCGCCGTCGAGCACGACGACACCCACCGACTCGAGCACCTCACGCACGACGTGCGGTGCATCGCTGTGGTGATCATGGTTCCCGAGCACGGCGAGCACTGGGATCTCGACACCCTCGAGCTCGCCGGCCAGCACCTTCGCCTCCTCCGGCGCGCCGACCTGCGTGAGGTCCCCTGCGATGAGCAGCACGTCGGCGTCGGCGGACACGTGCGCGAGCCCGGGTCGGAGGAGATCGGCGGAGTCGATGCCGACGTGGACGTCGGCGACCGCGGCGATCCTCACGCGCGGCTCTCCACGCTCATGCGAGATGCTCCTCGTCGGCCGCGTCGAGGACCGTGAGCACCCGGATGTCGTTGTGGATCCGATGGTCGGGCAGCAGTTCCGCCGCGATCACCTCGGCACACCCGCGGCGGGCCTCGGTCGCGACCTGGCCCTGGAGGTACACGTCGACGTCGACGATGCGGACGTGGATGTCGAGTGCGGCAACACGCTCGTCGGAGCACAAGGCGTCTTGCAGCTGCTGCACGCGGTACTGCGGCGCATCGTCCATCGCCACGCGTTGCCCCGCACGGCGCCGGGGCAAACGCCGCGGTGTAGCAGCACCGCCGCGACGGGTAGCACGCCTGCATGCCGGTTCCACAGAGTGACGAGCTCCTCGACGCCATGAAGCAGGTCGCCGCGATCCTGCGCGAAGCCGACGTTCCGTTCGCGTTGGGCGGCGGCCTCGCCGCGTGGGCGCTCGGCGGACCACCGACCGAGCACGATGTCGACTTCGCGATCCGGGAAGCCGACGCCGAGCGCGCACTCGAGGCGCTCGAGCAGGCCGGTGTCCGCACCGAGCGACCGCCCGAGGGATGGCTGGTCAAGGCATGGGTCGACGAGGTGCTCGTCGACCTCATCTACCGGCCGTCGGGGCTCGACGTCGACGACGACTTCTTCGATCGGTGTGACGAGCTGAGTGTCGCCGCGGTGCGCATGCGCGTGATGGGCGCCGACGACATCTTCCGGACCAAGCTGCTCGCCCTGTCGGAGCACAACCTCGACCTCGAGCCGCTGCTGTCGTACGCGCGAGCCCTGCGGGAGCAGGTCGACTGGTCCGAGGTGTCGGCCGCGGTCGAGTCCTCCCCCTTCGCGCGGACCTTCATGTTCCTCGCGCGCGAGCTCGGCATCGTTCCGTCACCGCTGTTGCACGCGCTGCCCGGCGAAGCGGCGCAAGCTCAGCCCGCGAAGGCGAAGTCCTCGATCAACGCGACGAGTGCGAGCGGCTGATCGCTCTGCACTGCGTGGCCGGCGCCCGGCACCACTTCGTAACGAACCGACGGCAGCCGCTTCTGGAACTCGGCGACGTCCTCGTCGAGCACGAACTTCGACTCGCCGCCCCGCACGAGCATGGTCGGGACGGTGATCGTGCTCACCTCGTCCCACATGGGTGTGAAGTCGCTCCAGTTGCGCACCGGCACGGGAGCCGCGTCCTTGTCGACCCGGTCGGCCCGACCACCGAGGAGGTCGTAGCGCCACGTCCACTTGCCGTCGTCGGTGCGGTACGAGTTGTGACGCACGCCGCGACGCACGCCCGACGCGCCCCGGTACGGGCTCAGCGCGATCGCGGCGTCAGCCATCTCCTCGAACGTGTCGTACGTGGGCTGTGCGCCGATCAGCCCGACGGTGCCGCGCTCCATCGTGCTCATCGACCGATCCGCGTTGTTCACCGACGGCGTGACGTCGACGATCACCGCGCGGCGGCAGAGGTCGGGGCGCTTGGCTGCGAAGTGGGTGGCGGTCGCCCCACCGAGCGACATGCCGACGACCACCTTCGCGTTCGGTGCGAGCTGCGGCATCGCGATCTCGAGCGCCTCGACGTTGAACCACGGCCCGTAGTTGCGGTCGTCGCGACGGTACGAGCGTCCGTGACCCGGAAGGTCGAACGCGATCGCGGGACGGCCGAGGAAGAGCGCGACGTAGTCCCAGGTGTGCGCGTTCTGGCCGCCGCCGTGGAGGAACACCAGCTCGGGATCGTCGCTCCCCCACTTGATGTAGCTCAGGCGCCGGCCCGGCTCGATCTCGAGGTAGCCCCGACTGATCTCGGGCCTGCCGTCGAAGGGCTGGTCCCACTCCTCCGCGTTCTCGTGGAGCAGACCGAACTCGTCGTAGTCGTCGACCTCCAGCGTGTCATCGACTGTCGTCATCGTTCGTCTCCTCCGAGTGCCGCGGACAGTGAAAACACCATT
>DASUMF010000252.1:0-5603 GCA_036277835.1 Acidimicrobiia bacterium | reverse complement strand
GGGCGCGCTCGTCGTGCCGATCACCGGGGTGGAGGTCGGCGCCACCACGCTCCTCGTGATCCCTGCGTTGGCGGTGTGCCTCCTCGGGAGCTTCTCGTCGTTCCCACTCACCCTGCTGGCGGGCGTCGCACTCGCCATCGCGGAGTCGGAGGTGGCGCGCTACGTGACCGTGCAGGGCGCGAGCAAGGCACTGCCCTTCCTCGTGATCGTGGTCGTGCTGATGGTGCAGGGCCGCGCGCTCCCGCTGCGCTCGCATCTCTTCGAACGCATGCCGCTGCTCGGCTCCGGACGGGTCGATCGCCGGCTTGCGCTCGCCGGGTTCGTCACCGCCTCGGCAGTGATCATCTTCGTGCTCGACGCCAACTACCTCGACGCCACGATCGTCACGCTGGCGTGGACGGTGATGATGCTGTCGGTCGTCGTGCTGACCGGCTACACGGGTCAGCTGTCCCTCGGGCAGCTCGCGCTCGCCGGGGTCGCCGCGCTCGCAGCGGGGAAGCTGATCGCCGAGCAGGGGTGGCCGTTCGAGCTCGCGCTGATCGGTGGCGTGCTCGCGGCGATGAGCGTCGGGCTGCTGTTCGCACTCCCCGCCTTGCGCACCCGCGGCGCGAACCTCGCCGTCATCACCATGGGGCTCGGACTCGCGCTGTTCCTCATGGTGTTCGCGAACACCGAGATCACCGGCGAGTCGGGCATCGCGGTGGGCCAGATCTCGATCTTCGGCATCGACGTCGACTCGCTGCGCCATCCCGAGCGCTACACGATGCTGGTGCTGATCGCGCTCGTGCTCTGCATGATGCTCGTGTCGAACGTGCGCCGCAGTCACGTCGGTCGCGCCCTCATCGCCACCCGCACCAACGAGCGGGCCGCCGCGTCGCTCGGCGTGAACGTGGTCGCGGCGAAGCTCTCCGCGTTCGCGATCTCGGCGGGCATCGTCGGGCTGGGCGGCATCCTGCTGTCCTTCCGCAATGGCACGCTCGGGTTCGCCGCGTTCAACGTGTTCGCGTCGGTGCAACTGGTCGCGTTCACGGTGATCGGCGGCGTCGGCTTCGTCGGCGGCGCGCTCCTCGGCTCGAACTTCGTGCCCGGCGGCCTGCTCCAGGTGATCTCACGCGACGTGCTGTCGAGCGCGGCACGTGAGGTGACCGACTACATCGCCGTGATCGGCGGCGTCGCGCTGCTCGCGGTGCTGATCAAGTCGCCCGACGGCATCGCCTCGACCATGCGGCGCCGGAAGCGCAAGCGGGACCGTGCTGCGGAAGCGAGCGCGCCACCGACGTCGGCGGCGGCCGCCGCAGTGGCGGCACAGCCCGCCACCCCGGCCCGGGTGGCGCCGAGCCGCCTCGACGTGCAGCGCGTCACGGTGAACTTCGGCGCGGTCACCGCGCTCGACGACGTGAGCCTCACGGTCGAGACCGGCAAGGTGCTCGGGCTCATCGGGCCGAACGGTGCGGGGAAGACCACGCTCATCGACGCCGTCACCGGCTACGTGCGCCCCACCACCGGCGACATCCTGCTCGACGGGACGTCGATCAACGGTCGCGCCGCGCACCAGCGCGCTCGCGCCGGCGTCACCCGCTCGTTCCAGTCGCTCGAGCTGTTCGAGGACCTGACCGTGCTCGAGAACCTCCGCTGCGCGTCCGATCGACGCACCGTCGGGGGCTACTTCGGCGCGCTGGTGCACCCGAAGGAAGCGCCCCTGCCCCCGGCCGCGCTGGCGGCCGTGCACGAGTTCGGCCTCACCGACGCGCTCGACCGCAAGCCCACCGAGCTGTCGTACGGTCGCCGGCGTCTGGTCGCGATCGCGCGTTCCGTCGCTTGCGGCGGTTCGTTCCTGCTGCTCGACGAGCCGGTAGCGGGGCTCGGTGGCGCGGAGGTCGAGGAGCTCGCGACGTTGGTTCGCCGCCTCGTCGACGACTGGAACCTCGGCGTGCTCGTGATCGAGCACGACGTGAGCTTCGTGATGTCGGTGTGCGACGACATCACCGTTCTCGACTTCGGCCAGCAGATCGCGCACGGCACACCCGACGAGGTGCGCAACGACCCGCGCGTGCTCGGCGCGTACCTCGGTCAGGTCGACACCAATGTCACGACGGACGGCGCCTGATGCCGTCGGAACGGGAGGAACCGGTGGACGTCGACGGATACGTCGTCGAGGACGACTTCTTCGGGAAGCCGTACATCGACGTGGACGAGCAGCGAACGGATCCGCTCCCCCACCGCTTCGTGCACGGCGGCTTCGAGGGCACCGACACGCGCTTCACCTTCTACTTCCCGCCCGCGGACGTGTACCGCGGCAGGCTGCTGCAGCCCATCGAGGGTGGCCTCGGTGGTCAGGAGAGCTTCCACGGCACGCCGGTCGCGCAGCTCCTCGGCATGGGCATGCACTCGGTGTTCCGCCTCGGCGGCTTCATGGTCGAGAGCAACCAGGGCCACATCGGCCCGTCGCAGTGCGCGAAGGCGGGCGACGACGCCACCATCTACGCCTACCGCGCCACCGCCGAGTCGGCGCGCCTCTCGAAGTACGTCGCGGCGCAGGTCTACGGCGCGCCGCCGGAGCACGCCTACATCTACGGCGGTGGTGGTGGCGCGTCACGTGGCAGCACCGCGTTCACCAACACCGACGTGTGGGATGGCGCGTTCCTCTTCGACGGTGCCGGGCCGATCGGTCCGACGGCTGCAGGTACGAAGATCGCGGCCACGGGCTGGGGGCAGTACGCGGCATGGATCGACGTCGTACGGGCAGTGGGACCGCGCATCGCCGACGTCGTCGACGCGACCGGGCCGGGCGGCAGCGGTGATCCGTTCACGGGCCTCAGCGTGGACGGGCGCGAGGCGTTGGCGACGCTGTACCGCATGGGCTTCCCGCGCGGCGCCGAGTCGATGATCCCGTGGGCGTCGGCCGCGATGTCGGTGTGGGCATGGAGCGCGGAGGACCTCGCCACGCAGGACCCCGGCTACACCGAGGCGTTCTGGTCGGAGGCGGGCTTCGCGGGCCACGACCGGCCGAGCGACTTCGCCGACGACCTCATGAACGGCGAGGTGACGGTGGTGCGCACATGGGCCGCGTCCGACGTGCTCGCCGACGCGCGGTTCGCGGGAACTCCGGGCTCGATGCGAGCCGGCTTCTACCCCGCCGACGCGGTGTTGGCGGTCGAGGTCGAGGGCGTGCGCGGCAAGCCGCTCGGCGCGCGCGTCGAGATCGTCGACGGCGCGGGCGCCGGTCGCGTGCTCTACTGCAACTCCTACGTCGACAGCATCCTCTTCGCCGACGCGACCGGCGAGACCGGGATCGTGCGCTTCCAGGGTGTCGAAGCGGGCGACACCATCCGTCTCGACAACCGCGCGTTCCTCGCGTTCGGTCACTACTACCGCCACCACGTCGCGTTCGTCGACCCGCAGTACGAGCCACTGATCATCGACGGCGCACCGGTGTACCCACAGCGTCAGGAGATCTTCGCCTCGTCGTTCGTCGGCGCGCCCAGGCCGGCGAGCTATGCCGGCAAGATGCTCTGGAGCCAGCACACGCACGACGCGAGCGTCTGGCCCGGCGCGATCGTGCCCTACGACCACGCCGTGCGCGAGAACCTGGGCGACGAGGCCGCGGACCGCTGGGCGTTGCGCTACGTCGAGTACGGCGAGAACCTGCCGCCGATCATGATCGGCGGCACCGGCACGTCGTCGGGGTTCGCCCGCTTCATCGACTGGCGCGGCCAGGTCGAGCAGGGCATCGAGGACGTGATCGAGTGGGTCGAGCACGACGTGGTGCCCGCGAGCACGAGCTACCGCTACGAGCAGGGCCGGCTCACCCTTCCCGACACCGCGGCCGAGCGCGGCGGCATCCAGCCCGTCGTCCGCCTGACCGCCAACGGATCGAGCCGTGCCGAGATCGCGCTCGGCGAAGCGGTCGAGCTCGAGGTGCACGCGGAGGTGCCCGACGGCCAGGGCACGCTCATCCTGCTCGAATGGGATCCCGAGGGTACGGGCACGTACGTCTCCGCCGAGCCTGCACTCGACGGCACCACCGCGAAGACCGTGACGCGCCTCTCCTACACCTATGCGACGCGCGGTACGCACCTCGCGGGCGTGCGCGTGACCGCACATCGCACCGGCGACGTGAACAGCGAGTTCGCGCGCGTCATCAATCTCGGTCGCGCGCGCGTCGTCGTGACCTGACGCGCGCGCCGCCGCGCGTTCAGTGGAGCAGGGCCGGCGTGTGGGCTCGCCACCAGCGGCCGAGACCCCAGCGGTTGCCTGCCTGCAGGTACATCAGCAGGAGGATCGAGAGCGCGAAGGCCATGTGCTCGCCGTCGATCAGGGGGTTGTTCGACGGCGGGAACGCCGCGAACCAGATGAGCATGTTGAGCAGGAAGCCTCCCCAGCCGGCGATGCCCATGAAGATGCCGAAGGTGAGCGCGATGCCGAGCCCGCCGATGGCGAAGATCCAGCCGAAGTCGTCGAGACCGGTGGGCAGGTCCTGGATGATGAACGCGGTCGGCCCGTGCGCGCCGTCGACGTAGCCCGCCGTCGGCGAGTGCTCGAATCCCGACGTGATCCAACCGTTGTCGGCGTCGTAGTCGAAGTGCCACCCGTACTCGACGTCGCCGTTCGCGTTGGTCTCGGAGTTCGTGTAGCTCACCCCGAGGCCTTGCGCGATGAACGCCCACAGGTACAAGAGCCCGAGACCGATGCGGAGCAGCGCCGCGACGTTCGCACCACCCCGGGGCAGGACGACGCGGCCGCGGTCGTCCATCGTGACGGAGTGCGACGGACGGTGATCGTGGGGAACGGTGGTCGTGTCCACGTGGCTGCCTCCAGTGTTGCGGTTGCAACCATCGTCGTCCGACCACGCGAGCGGCGTCAATGTGATCCGCCGCCCCTGCGGAGTGCTACGAGGATCGTTCGTCGAGCGTGTAGGTGAGATGGGTCGCCGTCGAAGAGACCAGCACCGAACGCTGTTTGAGCTGGTGTCGATGGGCGCCGCCGAACAACGGCGTGCCCGCACCGAGGACGATCGGCGCGAGGTGGATCCGCAGCTCGTCGAGGTGCCCGTCGTCCACGCATTGCCGCACGACGTCGCCGCCCCCCATCACGACCACGTCCTTGTCCCCTGCCGCAGCCCGGGCATGGTCGATCGCGGCAGCCAGGCCGTCGGTCACGAAGGTGAAGTCGAGGTCGAGCCGCACCTTCCCCGGTGCTGCGTGCGTCACCACGAAGAAGGGCGGGTCGGCCGCGTGCCCGGCGCCGTAGCCCATCTCGTCGTTCCAACCGTCCGGTCCGTCGATGATGTCGAACAGTCGCCGGCCCATGATCACCGCACCGCTGCGCTCAGTCGCTTCGCGCAGCACCTCGGCATCCACCGGGTCGTCGCTGAACACCCACTCGTGCAGGGGCTCGCCGCCGCGCCCGAGCCCGTGCTCGAGGTCGGGATCGGGTCCGGTGACGAAGCCGTCGAGCGACATGGTGATGTCGGCGACGACCTTGGTGGTGGTCCCGCTGGCGTCACTCATCGTGTGCTCCCCGTTCAGGAGGCGAAGTCGGGTTGGTTGGTGCGGACGTCGTCGCTGCGCCCCTTGGGCTCTTCCCAGTCCTCCTGACGGCCG
>DASUMF010000251.1:0-4029 GCA_036277835.1 Acidimicrobiia bacterium | reverse complement strand
TCCGCGGTGCTCGACCTGCCGTCCGCCGTGCTCGACCTGGCGACGAGCGAGGAGCCGGGCGGCCAGCTCGTCATCGACCTGGGCGACGAGGGCGCGCCCGTGCACACCGGCGACTGGAAGCTCCCGGCGCCGACGCTGCTGAAGCGCGGCAGCAACAAGGAGGCCGACCGCCGATCGGTGGAGGAGGGCGGCCGCATCCTCGAGGCCACCCTCGCGCACCACGGCGTCGAAGCGCGCCTCGTCGGCACCACGATCGGCCCGACCGTCACGCGCTACGAGCTCGAGCTCGGGCCCGGCGTGAAGGTGAGCCGCGTCACCGGGCTCAGCCACGACATCCAGTACGCGATGGCGTCGCTCGACGTCCGCATCCTCGCGCCGATCCCGGGCCGGAGCGCAGTGGGCGTGGAGGTGCCGAACAAGGAACGCGTGATCGTGACGCTGGGCGACGTGCTCGCCGCGCCCGAGGCCGGCAGCACGGCCACCGGCATGCGCGTCGGTCTCGGACGCGACATCTCGGGCAAGTCCGTCATGCTCGACGTCACCACGCTGCCGCACGTGCTCATCGCGGGGGCGACCGGCGCCGGGAAGTCGAGTTGCATCAACTCGATCGTCACGTCGCTGTTGATGCGCTACACCCCCGACCAGGCTCGCCTCATCCTCGTCGACCCCAAGCGGGTGGAGCTCGGCGCCTACAACGGCCTGCCGCACCTCCTCACCGAGGTCGTCACCAACCCGAAGAAGGCCGCCAACGCGCTCGACTGGGCCGTGCGCGAGATGGACATGCGCTACGAGCTCCTCGCAGAGGTCGGTGTGCGCGACATCACCGGCTACAACGCGATGTTCGACCGCGGCGAGCTCCCGACCCGCGACGAGCCTGATCCGTCGACGGGGCGGGGCTACGACCGCCTGCCCTACATCGTGATCGTCGTCGACGAGCTCAACGACCTCATGATGGTTGCCGCTCGCGACGTGGAGGCGAGCATCTGTCGCATCGCGCAGATGGCGCGTGCCGTCGGCATCCACCTCATCATCGCGACGCAGCGACCGTCGGTCGACGTGATCACCGGTGTGATCAAGGCCAACGTGCCGAGCCGGATGGCCTTCTCCGTGAGCAGCCTCGCCGACTCGCGCGTCATCCTCGACCAGGCGGGCGCGGAGAAGCTCATCGGCCAGGGCGACATGCTGCTGGTGGCTGCGGGGTCCGGTCGGGCCCAGCGCATCCAGGGCTCGTGGGTCGACGAGGACTGCGTGCGCAAGGTCGTCGCGCACTGGCGGCGCCAGACCCCGGCGCCGGAGTACGTCGAGGGGATCGCGGGAGACGACACCGGCTCGGGCGGCGCGGCGAGCGGCGGCGATCCCGCCGACTCCGACGACCTGCTCGCCGAGGCGATGGAGCTCGTCGTGCGCAGCGGCCTGGGCTCCACGAGCATGTTGCAGCGCAAGCTCCGGGTCGGGTTCGCCCGCGCGGGGCGCCTCATGGACCTCCTCGAGCGCCGCGGGGTGGTCGGGCCGTCGGAGGGATCCAAGGCCCGCGCCGTCCTCATGACGGTCGAGGAGTTCGAGGCGATGCACACCCCCGCCTGACGTCACACGATCTCATGCCCTGCATGCTCAAGCAGGGCACGGCTCCTGCCGACACCGGGAGGTGATGTCTGACGGCTGGGATGCCCGTTTCGCGTTCGGAGGCTCGGCGTGCTCACCAGGTTGAGCTTCCGTTCGAAGCTCCTGCTCGTCCTCTTCGTGCCCTTCATCGCCCTCGTCGTGGTCGCGGGTGCGGGGCTGAACGACCGCTTCGCCGCGTTGTACGCGCAGGAGCAGTACGGCCAGGTCAGCGGGCCGATGCGCTCCGTGGACTCCCTGAGTCGCGCGCTGCAGAACGAGGCGGTCGTCTCGTCGTGGTTCGTCTCCGCCGACGGCGAGCCCACGGTGGAGCTCCAGGCGGCGCGTGAGCGCACCGATGCCGCGGAGTCGGCGTTCCACGACAGCGAGCAGGCCCTGCTCGACGCGGGCGCCGGTGGCGCGGCGATCGCCGCGATCAACCGGACGAACGCCGACCTCGACAACCTGCGCCGCGAGCGGACCAAGATCGACGGGCTCACCGAGGGCGCGTCTCGCGCTCGTGCGTACTTCCTCGACACCGACAGCGACCTCCTCGCGGTGGGTGAGGGCGTCGCTTACTCGCTGCACGACCCGGGCGCCGCCGCGAGCGTGGCGCGCCTCACCGCGCTGCAGCGCGTCGAGCACGAGCTCGCGCGCGAGGCCGGCATCTACGCATCCGTCCGGGCCAGCGCCGACCCGGCTCCGGCGAGCGGCGAAGAGCTCGCCGGCTGGGTGAGCGCCAACGTGGCCCAACAGCGCGAGCGCGCGCAGTTCCTCAACGGCGCGAGCCCTGCCGAAGCGGCAGCGTTCAACAAGGCGATCGCGAACGAGCCGGTCGAGACCAAGGTGCCCACCGCGTTCCCGACCAGTGACGTGTCGGCAGACGCGGTGGTGCGCGGCTTCCAGGAGCAGGCGCGATCGATCGACAAGGGCATCGCAGCGGTCGACGCCGTCATCACCGACGCGGCGGCGGCACGCGCCGACGCCGCGCGTCGCGACGTGCTCGTCTACGGCGGCGTGGCGGTCATCGCGATGCTCCTCACCCTCGTGCTCATCTGGTTCGTGACGCGCGCGGTGGTTCGTCCGGTCCGCCGTCTGACCGAAGCCGCGCGCGACATGTCGCAGCGTCAGCTCCCCGAACTCGTCGAGCTCCTGCGCGTCGGTGGCGACGTGAGCACGGTGCAGCCGGCGGTGATCGACGTGTCGGCCGACGACGAGATCGCCGAGCTCGCCCAGGCCTTCAGCGACGTGCAGGCAGTGACCTTCGACGTCGCACAGGAGCAGTCGCGCCTGTTGCGCAAGGGCATGGGCGACCTGTTCGTGAACCTCGCACGCCGCAACCAGAGCCTCCTCGAGCGTCAGCTCGAGCTCCTCGACGACCTCGAGCGCAACGAGCACGACCCCGCGGCGCTCGACTCGCTGTTCAAGCTCGACCACATGGCCACCCGCATGCGGCGCAACGCGGAGAGCCTCCTGGTGCTGTCGGGCGCGGAGCAGCCGCGGCAGTGGCAGCAGCCGATCGCGTTGCTCGACGTGGTGCGCGCCGCGGCAGCCGAGATCGCCGACTTCCCGCGCGTCGAGCTGGTCGGGATCGACGACGAGCTCGCGATCACCGGACGCGCGGTCGCCGACCTCGCGCATCTCGTCGCCGAGCTGCTCGAGAACGCCACCTCGTTCTCGCCTCCTGATTCGGCGGTGGTGGTCTCGGGTGCGCCGACTTCCTCGGGGTTCGTGCTCGCGATCTCCGACCAGGGGATCGGCATGGCCGCCGACCGCGTCGCGGAAGCGAACGAGCTGCTGGCCCGACCGCCCGCGGTGGGGCTCGCACTCTCGCGCGCACTCGGCCTCCACGTCGTCGGGTCGCTCGCCGCCCGTCATGGCATCTCGGTCGAGCTGCGCCCGGGCGCGCCCGTCGGCACCGTCGCGCTGGTGACGCTGCCGACCGCGATCCTCGAGCGCACAGGCGCCGGCGTGTCACCGGCGGAGCCGACCTTCTCGCCCGACCTCGGCCCCGACGGCCAGGCCGCACCGCTCGTGACCCGCCAGGTCGCGTGGCGTCCGCCCGACGAGCCGCCCGTCGAGGAGTGGCGACGCGAAGGACTTGCAAGCGAGTCGATCGCCGCGCCGGCGCAGGCCCCTGCACCAGCGGCGGTGCCCGACCCGGCACCGGCCCCCGCGCCGGCACCGGCCCCGAAGCCGATCCAGCAGGAGGACGCCGTGGTGCACCCGATCGCAGAGGTGCCGCCGACCGAGGTGCCGCTGCCGCCGGTGGTCGAGGACGAACCCGAACCGGTTCCGACCGCCGAGCGCGCGTTCGACGACGGCGGGCCCGGAACGGATGAGCCCCCCCACGCGGCCGACGACGACGACTACGACGACGGGCCGCTGCCGACCCGCGTCCCGGGCCAGCACCTGAGCCATCAACCCAGC
>DASUMF010000250.1:0-3982 GCA_036277835.1 Acidimicrobiia bacterium | reverse complement strand
GGCGGGCGTCGATCTCGACGACACGCTCGACGGGGCAACCGTCGCGTCGTTGGCCGCCTCCCTCGGCGTCGAGGAGGTCTACGCGTTGTTGAGCTTCACCGCGCGGCCGCGGTCCGATGAGCATGAGGCGGAAGCGATCGCGCAACTCGGCCTGCGCCTTCCGGCACCGACGAGCACACCCGAGTACCTGCCCCTCGAGCTCACGCAGCTGCCGGAGATCGCGAAGCCGAAGGTCGAGCCGCGCCGGTTGTCGACCGGGCAGATGCCGCTCGAGATCGCCCAGGTCGGCTCGGCGTGGCGCATGCGGTGCACGGGCTGCGGTCAAGCATCTGCACCGGTGCAGTTCCGGTGGCAGGTGCTCGACCAGACGGTGGCCTGCCGCTGCGCGTGACCGGATCGCGCCTGGCGTGGCGACTGTCGATCGGGCAGGCTACGCCGATGTCCGACGCGCAGGCCATGATCGAGTCACTACGCGCGCTGCGCCCCAAGATCGAGGCGCGTGCCGACGAGATCGAACGGCTCGGCACCATCCCCGAGGACCTCTACGACGAGATCGTCGCCACCGGATACCTCCGCATGAGCGTCCCGCGGCGCGTCGGCGGCGCCGAGCTCACGCTCGCGGAGACGAACGCGGTGATCATGGAGGCCGCCCGCGCCGACGGTGCCGTCGGCTGGCTCGCGATGATCGCCATGCACGCGCCGATCATCCTCTCGCTGTTGCCTCGCGCGACCTTCGACGACCTCTTCGCGTCCACGCCCGACGTCCGGGCGCGCGTGGTGCTCGCGCCCCGCGGCACCGCGGTTCCCGTCAGCGGCGGCTACCGCGTGTCGGGCCAGTGGCAGTTCGCCAGCGGTGGCCCGGCGCCACACCTCTTCGCGGGCGGATGCCTCGTACCCGCCGACGACGACGCGCCGGGTGGCGGCATGCCGCAGATGATCGTGCCGGTGCTGCCGGTGGAGGACGTCGAGTTCCTCGACACGTGGCACGTCGTCGGCATGAAGGGCACCAACAGCTGCGACGTGGCCGTGCACGAGATGTTCGTGCCCGAGGAGCGGGTCGCGAACCTGTTCACCGGCGAATCCTGTCTCGACGGCCCCATGCGCACGGTGTCCTTCCGCCTCGCCGTGACCCCCGGTCACGTCGCGGTCGCGTTGGGGATCGCGCGCGGTGCGCGCGACGACCTCGGGGCGCTCGCCGCGACGAAGCGATCGATGATGAACCCCGCAGCGCGACTCGGCGATGATCCTGCGTTCCAACGCGCGTACGGCGAGCTCGCGGTGCACATCGAAGCGGCCGACGCCATGCTCGCGGACGCGACCGCGAAGATCTGGGGCGCGGCGGTCACCGGGGAGGCGCTCGATCCGGTCGCGACGTTGCAGGCAACGGCCGTCGCTCCCTACGGCACCGCGCTCTGCGTCAAGGCCATCGACGCTGCGTACTCGCTGGCCGGGAGCGCATCGCTGTACGCGACGTCGCCACTGCAACGTCGCCTCCGCGACATCCACGTGGCGACCCAACACGCTGGCGTGTCCACGGGCACCTACCAGGCGCTCGGGGCCGCCCTGGTCACCAGTCCCGAGCACGGCCACTGAGAAGGCAGGCTCATGCTCGATCACGTCTCGATCCAGTGCACCGACATCGCCGCCAGCGCGGCGTTCTACGACGCGGTCCTCGCACCACTGGGCGGCACTCGGGTGATCGACTTCGGCGAGGTCATCGGGTACGGCGTTCCCCCCAAGCCCGACTTCTGGCTCGGGCCGACGACCACCGGTGACGGCTTCCGCGAGTCGCACCTCGCGTTCGTCGCACCCGACCGCTCCGCCGTCCGGAGGTTCTTCGAGCTCGCGGTCGCGGCAGGAGCCGAGGTATTGCACGAGCCGCGCGTGTGGCCCGACTACCACGACAACTACTACGGCGCCTTCGTGCGCGATCCCGACGGCAACAACGTCGAGGCCGTGTGCCATCGCCGCGAGTAGCGGCGCAGTAGCGTTTCGGCACACGATCGAAGTGAGAGGGAAACCGATGTCCGAACGTCCGGTGTGGCCTCCGAAGAACTTGAACGCAGCGCTCGTCGTGCGCAACCAGGCGCCGCTGGTCTCGTTCACCAGCGCCTACGAGCTCGGCAACATGGTGCACCTGACGCCGTCGGCCACCACTGATCGCACCGCCACCGTCGTCGCCGGCGATCCTGCGCCGCCGTTCCGAGCCGTCGGCACCCGGGGCGACGTCATCACCCTCGACACGTTCGCAGGGGCTCCCGTGGTGCTCCGCTTCACCCGGGCCGTGGCGTCGCGCTTCATATGACCGCTGTGCCTCCCAGGTCTGGATGACCTGAATCGCACCTACGACGAGTTCGCCGCCCATGGCTTCCAGCTCGCGGTGATCCTGAGCACCACCGAGGAGCAGACCAAGGGCGTCGTCGAGCACCTCGGGCTCAACTATCCCTTGTACAGCGACGAGTCGTGGGACGCCTTCCACGCGTACGGCACCGGCCACGTGCTGTCCGCGCCGCGTCAGGCCTGGGTCATCGTCGACGGCGACGGCATCGTGCGCTGGACGTGGCGATCAGGTCAACGTGGAGGCGGTGTGAGCCGCTCGGTACCGATGCCGCTCGAGGTGCTGGCGGTCGCCGACGAGCTCTTCGGCGCCTCCCCACTGCCGTGACGCTCACCTACGACAGCGTGTCGGTCGGCGACGAGGTCTACTGCCTCGCGTGGGTCGGCAAGCGCTTCACCGTCGTCGCCAAGGACGACGACCAGCGACTGGTCGCGCTCGAGGGCGAAGCCGCGAGCGATCCGTACGGTGCCCACGTCGACCTGTTCGACGAGACCATGTGGATGGTCACCGACCAGCCCTGGGACCAGATCTGGTACTGGCCCGACCGCGCCGGCGAGCACTACCTCGACGTGTACCAGCGTTGGGCCGCGCGCCAGGCGCCCGGCCGCCTCATCGTCGGTCACCTCTCCGACTCGGGAGGGATCGCGAACGTCGGTGGCTTCATCCTCGCGAACCCCAAGCGCTCGATGACCTTCCGGGTCCTCTCGATCGACGACTCCTACGCGCAGACGATCATCGAGCCCGTCGCCCTGGCCGACGACCCGGGCCGCCGTCCCGACCTCGACGACCTCGCTGCACCCGAGCACGAGTGGGTCTCGGTCGGACCCAGGACGCCGGTGCGGATCTCGATGATGTCGTACCGCTGGGCGGTCAGCTACGGCGACATCATCTTGAACTGGGAAGACTTCGCCCCACCCGCCGAGTAGGCCTGCTCCCCCAGGGCCCGGTACGAGGCCCGAACAGAGGCGCGCGCACCCGGTTCCACTACCGTCCCCGCAGTCACGAAGTCCGCGCACGAGGACGTCCACAGGAAGGGACACGGGTTCATGGGGCTGCTCGACGGCAAGGTTGCGATCGTCACCGGGGGTGGGCGCGGGATCGGCCGCCAGCACGCCCTGCTCCTCGCCAAGGAAGGCGCCGACGTCGTGGTCAACGACCTGGGCGCGAGCGGACGCGGCGAGGGCAGCGACCTCACTCCTGCGCAGGAGGTCGTCGCGGAGATCGAGGCCGGCGGTGGTCGCGCGGTCGTGAACGGCGCCAACGTGGCCGACTGGGACGCCGCCGAGGCGATGGTGCAGCAGGCCGTCGACACCTTCGGCAAGCTCGACATCCTCGTGAACAACGCCGGCATCCTGCGCGACCGCCTCACCTTCAACATGACCGAGGAGGAGTTCGACGTCGTCGTCAACGTCGTCCTCAAGGGTCACTTCGCGCCGGCTCGGCACGCGGCCGCGTACTGGAAGGCGCTCAACAAGCAGACGGGCGAGCCGGTGAACGGCGCGATCATCAACACGTCGTCGGAGGCCGGTGTCTACGGCAACGGCGGCCAGGCCAACTACGGCTCTGCGAAGGCCGGCCTCGCATCGATGACGATCACGATGGCACGCGACCTCTCGCGCATCGGCGTGCGGGTGAACGCGATCT
>DASUMF010000249.1:0-2973 GCA_036277835.1 Acidimicrobiia bacterium | reverse complement strand
CGACCGCCTTGCCTGCGGCGGGGCGCTCGCTCGGGTCGAGGTCCTTGATGCCCTCGTTGGCCCGCGACATCGGGCCACCACGACCGACCAGGGCGCGCTCCGCCACCACCAGCTCGTCGAGCGTCGCCGCCGCCGCCAGGGCGTCGACGGCGTCGCCGGCCGAGGCGAGCAGCGCCTCGAGCTCCGCGAGCGTCACGAGCTCTGCTCGTGACCGGCGCCGGCTGCCGCGGCTCGTTGGCGAGCTGCCTCGAAGCACAGCACGGTGCCCGCCATCGCGACGTTGAGCGACTCCGTCGCTCCCGCCATCGGGATGGTCAGCCAGCCGTCGAGGCGGTCGTCGAGCCCGGCATCGAGGCCGCGGGCCTCGTTCCCGAGCAGGACGGCGACCGGCGCGGTGAGATCGACGGTGTCGTAGCGCCGGCCGTCGGCGGCGCGGGTGCCGAGGCACGCGCGACCGGCGTCCCGCAACACGTCGAGCGCGTCCATCACCGACCAACCCTTCCCATCCGGACCCTCATCGAGGAGCGGTACACCGAAGATCGCACCGGCGGAGGCCCGTACGACTTTGGGATTGTACGCATCGACCGATCCTGCACTGAGCAGGATTGCGACCGCGCCGGCCGCCTCCGCGCTGCGCAGGAGCGTGCCGACGTTGCCGGGATCGGCCACTTCGACCGCGACGAGCACCAGCCCCGCCGCGCGCAGCACCACGGCGTCGTGCCGGGGCATCGGCGCGACCGCGAGCACCGGCTGGGGCGTGACCGTGCTCCCCACCCGTTCGAGCACGCCGTCCTTGAGCTCCTCGATGCGGACGTGCGCGGCGCGCAGGCGGGCGACGAGCGGAGCGAAGGACTGCTCGGCACCCGGGCCCAGATAGGCCGCCTCGAGCTCGACGTCGCGGTCGAGCGCGGCGTCGACGGCACGGGGACCCTCGACGACGAAGGCCCGTTCGGTGTTGCGCGCCTGCGCGTCGCGCAGGAGCTCGCGCAGGCGACGGACCTCCGAGTGACGCGGCCCGAGTGCCGCCGTCACGTTCAGGCGGCTTCGAGTGCCTCGCGGGCAGCCACGACCAGCGCGCCGAACGCGGCGTCGTCTCGCACCGCGATGTCGGCGAGGATCTTGCGGTCGACGTCGATCTCGGCGGCCTTCAGGCCGGCGACGAAGCGCGAGTACGAGATGTCGTGCTGGCGGCAGGCCGCGTTGATGCGCACGATCCAGAGGCGGCGGAACTCACCCTTGCGCGCCCGGCGGTCGCGGAAGGCGTAGTTCCCGGAGTGCATGACCTGCTCGTTGGCCTTGCGGATGCTCCGGCTGCGCGCGCCGCGGTACCCCGAGGCGGCATCGAGGACCTTGCGGCGACGCTTCTGACTGTGGACGGATCGCTTGACCCTGGCCATCGTGGCTCCTGGTTGAGTGTTGCAGCGAACTGATCGGCGGTGCGACGGGCAGGCTCAGATGCCGAGCATGCGCTCGACGCGCTTCTTGTCGCCGCCGGTCACCTGGCCCTCACGGGCGAGGCGACGGGTCCGCTTGGTGGGCTTCTTCTCGAGCAGGTGGGAGCGGTTCGCCTTGCGACGGACGATCTTGCCCGTGCCGGTGACCCTGAACCGCTTCGCCGCACCGCGGTGCGTCTTCATCTTCGGCATCACGCTGCTCCGTTGTCGGACGCCGGTGGTGCCGGCGCCTCGGTGGTCGTCTGAGTGGTGGTCTCGGTCTGCGTCGCGGTCGCCGCGGGGGCGGCGCCCACGTCGGCGGCGGCCTTGGGCTTGCGCCCGGCCCCACCGTCCTTCTTGAGCGGGTGCAGCACCATGGTCATGTTGCGCCCGTCCTGGCGGGCGTCGGTCTCGACGACCGCCACCTCGCTCAGGTCCTCGGCGATGCGACGCAGGATCCGCATGCCGAGCTCCGGGTGGGCCATCTCGCGGCCCCGGAACATGATCGTGAGCTTCACCTTGTTGCCCTCGCCGAGGAACCGTCCCACGTGCTTCATCTTCGTCACGTAGTCGTGCTCGTCGATCTTGGGCCTGAACTTCATCTCCTTGATGACGACGTTCGTCGACTTGCCCTTCGACTTCCGCCGTCGTTGCTCCTGCTCGTACACGTAGCGGCCGTGGTCCATGACCCGGCACACCGGCGGATTGGCGTTGGGCGCCACCTCGACGAGGTCGAGGTTGAGCTCCCGCGCGAGCGCGAGCGCTTCAGGAAGGGGCTTCACCCCCAGCTGCTCGCCGTCGCTCCCGACCAGGAACACCTCGCGGGCTCGGATCCGATCGTTGATCCGAACCTCGTGAGTGGCTATCTCGTCACCTGCTGCATCGAACTCCCGAGGGTGTCGTCGAATGGGTCTGTTCCCCATCGTCGCGCACCCATGCGCACTTGCACACGCACGGCACACGCGACGACGGCGGACGCAGGACGCGTCCGCCGCAAACCCACACGAACGGCCTCGCGGAGGCCGTCGCACGAAGTGCACGGACCCGGGCGCACGTTGCACCGGATGCAGCACCATCTGCGATAGTGGCCGCACACCGTGACAGGTGGCCGGGTGGGGAACGCGTCCCACTTGTTGTCTGGCCAGGAAGGTTACCGCGTGAGCAGCCTCTGGACGCCTTCGGGTGAGCACGAGCCGGAACGGACCGATCAGCCGAGGACCGACGGGGGGTTCGCCGCGGGCTACGAAGGCCAGGGCGAGCCGGGCGCCGAGGAGCTCGAGGCCGAGATGCGCCGGGCCCGTGACGAGCTGTCGTCGGTGCCGGTGGTCGACATCATCGCCAACCACGCCGTGGGCATCTGGCAGCTGGCGGTGCTGCACCTCACCCCCGATCCCGCTCCCGACGGCACGCCCACGGAGCCCCGCCTCGAGGAGGCCGGGCTCGCCATCGACGCGCTCGGGGCCCTGGTCGAGGGGCTGGGCGAGCGCCTCCACCCGAATGACGAGCCGCTCCGTGACGCGCTCACGCAGCTGCGCATGGC
>DASUMF010000248.1:0-2500 GCA_036277835.1 Acidimicrobiia bacterium | reverse complement strand
AAGTCGTTCGGCGAGGTCGCGCACCAGCACTGGATGTCGCCGTGACGGCATCGGCACGACCGCGACCGGTCGCTCGTTCCACGTCGTGCGCCACCGGGTGAGCACGGTGACCATGCCGTCGAACACCTCGTCGGGCAGCGGCGCGTCGGGCGCATTGAGTGCGCGGACCGCGTCGAGCCATCCGGGCGTGTCGGCATACGTGAGCGCGCGGCCGTGGGTGGCGCCGACGATCACGCCCTTGTGGTCGGTGGCCAGACCGCTCGGCCAGCGCTTGCGCGGTTCGAGCACGGTGTCGACGCCGCGCAGGTGCTGGCGCACCATGTCGATCACCGCCGGGTCGAGGTCACGCCCTGGCGCGGGGAGCTCGCCGGTGCACACCGAGCAGCGTCCACACGGGCCGGGATCCGGATCGTCGAGCGCCTGTTGCAGGAATTCCATGAGGCAGCCGCGCCCGCCGGCGTAGGCGCGCATGAGATCGGCTTCGGCTTCTCGCGTCGCGCGGATGGCCGCCCACTTCTCGTCGTCGAACACGTACGGCTTGCCGGTGGCGATCCACCCACCGGTGGTGCGCTCGACCGCGCCGTCGACCGCGATCACCTTCAGCAATGCCTCGAGACGACCGCGCCGGATGCCGGTGAGCGCCTCGAGCGCGGGCACGCTCAACGGCGCGCCCTCGTGGGTGAGCGCGTCGAGCACCGGCGCGACGTTGCGCTCCTCCGGGATCGCCGCGGTGGCGAAGTACTCCCAGATGCGCTCGTCGGTCTCGGCGGGGAGCAGCACCGCCTCCGCGTGCTCGATGGCGCGCCCGGCACGACCGACCTGTTGGTAGTAGGCGACGGGCGAGTCGGGTGAGCCCATGTGCACGCAGAAGCCGAGGTCGGGTTTGTCGTAGCCCATGCCGAGCGCGGAGGTGGCGACGACCGCCTTGAGCTCGTTGGCGCGCAGCGCGTCCTCGACCTGCTCGCGCGTGTCGGTGTCGAGCTGGCCCGAGTAGGCGGCGACCTGGTGACCACGCGACGAGAGGTAATCCGCGAGACGGTCGGTCTCGGCGACGGTCGGCACGTAGACGATGCCGGAGCCGGCGAGCGTGTGCAGCGCGGTGTCGATCCAGGCGTAGCGCTCGAGCACGCTCAGGCCGTCGACCACCGACAGTCGCAGCGACGAACGAGCCAAGCCGCCGCGCAACACGACGGTGGCGTCACCGAGTTGGGTCGCGACATCGGTGGTGACGCGCGCGTTCGCGGTGGCGGTGGTGGCGAGCACCGGGGTGTCGGGCACGCTGGTCAGAACACGCGAGAGGCGCTGGTAGTCGGGGCGGAAGTCGAAGCCCCAGTCGGAGATGCAGTGCGCTTCGTCGATCACGACGAGACCCGCGCTCTTCACCAACGGACCGACGCGACGAGCGAAACCCGGGTTGGCGAGCCGTTCGGGCGACACGAGCAGCACGTCGACGGTGCCGGCGTCAACGGCGGCAAGCACGGAGTCCCACTCGTCGACGTTCGTCGAGTTCACGGTGACCGCGTGGAGCCCAGCACGCTCGGCCGCCGCGATCTGGTCGCGCATCAATGCGAGCAACGGCGACACCACCAGCGTCGGTCCCCCACCCAGCGAACGGATCGCGGACGTCGCGGCCCAGTACACCGCCGACTTGCCCCACCCGGTCGCCTGCACCACGAGGACACGAGCGTGATCGGCAACCAGCGCTTCGACCGCGGTGAGCTGGTCATCGTGCGCGCGAGCGCCCTCCCCCGCCATGGCGGCGAGCGCCGAGTTCGTGTGCTCAGACGCGACCTGCGCGAGTTCCGTGCGATCGACGTCCATCGCTCGGACCGTACTCGTCGACTGCGACACCGATCCGAGGCCGCGACCGGACCTCGGGCTCATGTCAACCGAGAAGCTCGCTCAGGCGCCAGGCACCAGCGCGGAACTGTCGAAGTAGGTGATCACCGACGCTGATCGCTCACGAGGTCCGACACGGTCCCGGCGATGGTGATCGGCCGCGGCGGGGCTTTCTTCGGCGTGCGGGCGGGTGTGACTTGCCCGAGCGCGATGAGCCGGTCGAGGACGCGCTCACCACTCGTCTTCTCGGCGTCGGCCGCCATCGTCAGATCCGCGCAACCACGGCGAACAACCCGAACATGGCAGTGGCGGCGGTGACGAGGCGCCATGTCTGGGCCGTCATCTCCTTGTGGAACGCGCCCGTCAGCTTGTGTTCGAGCGTCTCGAACCGCTGGTTCATCTCGCCGCGAAGCGCATCGACCTCGCGCGTGAGGTCCTGCTTGGTCGCGACATCGGCCCACCCGACGGGAGGGAGCATCTCCATCAGGGTAAGACCCGCCTCGTCGCCGAGCGTTCGCTTGACCGCATCAGCCAACTCCAGTCGCCGCCGTTCGTCGATCGCCATTCCCACGCTCCTGCTCATGCCGTTGCAGATTGGGGGAAGTGGCAGCGACGAGCTTACGGCGATGCCGCAGCGAGCGTCGCCAGCTTATGGCGATGG
>DASUMF010000247.1:0-2330 GCA_036277835.1 Acidimicrobiia bacterium | reverse complement strand
GCTGCCAGAGCACGAAGTCGAGCGGGTCACGGCGATGGGGATCGTCGGGATTGCCGCCCCGCTGACGGGCGAGGCGCACCATCTCGTCGCGCGGGTAGTGCGAGAGCTCGCCGAAGCGCGGGAACGTCGACACGTCGAAGTAGGTGGTGCCGTGCGCGACGTACGCGTTCCCGCGGTCGAGCAGGCCGGCCACCATCTCGATCATGCCGTCGATCGACTCGGTGGCACGCGGCTCAGCCACCGGCGGCCGCACCTCGAGCGCCTCCATGTCGGAGCGGAAGCGGGCGAGCTCGCTGTCGGCCAGCTCGAGGTAGGGAACGCCCAGCTCGCGCGCCTTCGGCAGGATCGAGTCGTCGACGTCGGTGACGTTGCGCACCATCCGCACCTCGTGCCCGAGCTCCTCGAGCCGTCGGATCAGCACGTCGTAGGTGAGATAGGTCGCGGCGTGGCCGAGGTGCGTCGAGTCGTACGGCGTGATGCCGCACACGTACATCGTGACCGTCGGCCCGACCTCGAACGGCACCACCGCGCGCTGCGCGGTGTCGTAGATCTGGACGGTCATCGCCGGTCGCCGACGCCGCCGAGGTGCAGCGTCGTCTCCCCCTTGTGACGCAGGTTGACGGTCAGCATCGCGGCGGCGAACGACTCGATCCCCACCGCGTTGTGGAGCCCGCCCGCGTCGAGGCCGCGGAGGCCCGGCACCTGGTCGACGAGCTCGATCACGGTGGCCCGGGCGTCGTCGTCGTCGCCCGCGACCAGCACGTCGCACGACGCATCCGCGTCGAGGTCGGTCAGCGACGCGGCCGGCACGTGCTGCAGGGCGGCAACGACCTTCGCGCCGGGTGCGGCGGCGGCGACCGCCGCGGTGACCGAGCCCTCGGACGGCAGCACCGGGCGGAACTGGCGGCCGACCTTCTCGAGGCCGTTGGCCACGCTCACGACGATCGCGCCGTCGAGCCGGGCGGCGAGGTCGTGCGCGGTCGGGACCGCCGCGTCCCAGACGGTGGCGAGGAAGACGACCGGCTCCGACGCGGCGGCCTCGTTCGTGCCGGGGGCCAGGGTCGCGACGCGCGCGCCCCACTGCTCCTGGAGCTCGGCCACGATGCCGGCGGCCCGCGCCTCGTCGCGTGATCCCATGACGACGTCGTGACCGGCATCCGCCAGTCGCAACGCGATCCCTTTGCCCAGCGGTCCCGTGCCCCCCACCACTCCGATGCGCATGCCGAGAGCTTCGCACACGCGCGACGAACCCCCACACCTGTGGCCCGTCTCGAGCGAGAGGTGTTCAGGCGATGCAGTCACCGCCGAGGAGCACGCGCAGCTCCGCGAAGAGCCCGTTGCGGGCGTCGACGAGGTGCTCGTCGCCGAGGCGCAGGACGGTCGTCTTCTCCGGGCTCTCGAGGTGCACGAACACCGGGCTGTCACCCGGGTGCTCGGAGAGCACCTCCTTCAAGCGGGTGACCTTCGCGTCGGACAGACCGTTGATCCGCACCTTGATGCGCACCGGCGGCCCGCCGTCGAGCACGAGCTCGGGCCGCGCGATCTCCATCGCCATCACCTTGAGCTGGTCGTCGCGCTGGTCGACCCGTCCCTTGACCACCACGATGGCGTCGTCGGCGAGCAGGTGCCCGTACTGCGCCATGGTCTTCGGGAACACCATCACCTCGAGCGCGGCGGCGAGGTCCTCGAGCACGAAGGTGCCCATGAGGTCGCCGCGCCGCGTGTACTTGCGGTTGAGCGCGGTGACGACGCCGCCCACGGAGCGCATCTCACCCTCGCGCGCGTCGCGCAGCTCGGTGAGCGTGCAGTCGACGTAGCGCTTCAGCGCGCGCTCGGCCCCGAGCATCGGGTGCTCGCTCACGTAGAGGCCGAGCATCTCCTTCTCGAACGCGAGCCGCAGCGACTTCGGGTATTCCACATCCCTGATCTCCTCCCTGCTCCCGGAGACCTCGAATGACGGCACATCGAGGGCGCTGTCTGCGGTCGAGAAGAGATCGAACTGGCCCTCCGACTCCTTGTCGCGCCGCTTCAGCGTGGTGGAGAGGATGGCTTCCGAGACCTCGGCGAGGCCTTGGCGAGGGTGTCCGAGCGAATCGAAGCCACCGGCTTTGATGAGCGACTCGATGGTGCGCTTGTTCAGCACCGACGGGTCGACCCGATCGCAGAAGTCGTAGAAGTCGGTGAACGGACCGCCCTCCTCGCGCGCGGCCACGATCTGTGCGACCACGCCCTCGCCCACGTTGCGCACCGCCGACATCCCGAAGTGGATCGCCGGCGTGTCGCCGGTGTCGGGGTTGGCGGCGCGCACGGAGAAGTCGGACTCCGACGCG
>DASUMF010000246.1:0-9240 GCA_036277835.1 Acidimicrobiia bacterium | reverse complement strand
AGCGACGGGTCCACCCGCGCGACGTCCATCAGCGCCCGCAGGCCCGGCTTGCGCGTGCTCGCCAGCGCCCGCAGCCCCGCTCGCACCAGCCGCCGGTTCTCGCCCCGCAGCGGCACGCAGTCCGCGACCGTCGCCAGCGCGACGAGCTCCGCGAGCGGTTCGATGCCGAGCGCGTCGGCCTTCTCGCGGCTCATGACCACGACGGCTGCTGCCCCGTCGGAGATCTGCGACGCGTTCCCGGCGGTGACGGTGCCGTCGGCCGCGAACGCGGCGCGCAGCGAGCCGAGCGAGTCGGCCGACGTGCCGGGCCGCACACCCTCGTCGGTGTCGACGAGGATGGCGTCGCCCTTGCGCTGCGGGAGCTCGACGGGGGTGATCTCCGTGAAGCGACCTTCCTTCGCCGCGTTCGCCGCACGCTCGTGGCTCTTGGCCGCGAAGTCGTCCTGCATCGCACGCGTGATGGTGCCGAGCTCCTTCGTGTCGCGCTCGGTGCCCTGACCCATGTGGATGAGGTCGAGCGCGCACGTGAGGCCGTCGCTGATCATCGAGTCGAACAGCTCGTCGTTGCCCATGCGGTAGCCGGCGCGGGCCTTCTTCAGCAGGTAGGGCGCCTGGGTCATCGACTCCATGCCGCCCGCGACCACCACGTCGGCGTCGCCGCTGCTGATCATCTGGTCGGCTTGGTAGATGGCGTCCATCCCCGAGAGGCAGGCGCTGTTGAGCGCCTTCGACGGGACCGTCATCGGCACGCCGCCCTTGACCGACGCCTGGCGCGCCGGCACCTGACCCGCGCCGCCTTGCAGCACCTGCCCCAGGATCACGTGGTCGACCTGCTCGCCGCTGATGCCAGCACGCGCCAGCGCCGCCGCGATGGCGCGACCACCGAGATCGGTGGCCGGTAGCGAGGCGAGCGAACCTGCGAGCTTGCCGATCGGGGTGCGGGCCGACGAGACGATCACGGATCCGGGCATCTGGGCCTCCACGGGCACGGGGAACATCGATGGTATCGGCCTATTCTCGGGGCATGCTCACCGAGATCGACCACGTCGCCATCGCCGTGAACGACCTGGAGGCCGCGATCGACTACTACCGCGCCGCCTACGGCGTGGAGGTCGAGCACCGGGAAGTCGTCGAGCGCGACGGCGTCGAGGAGGCGCTCCTCAAGGTCGCCGACTCGTACGTGCAGCTGCTCACGCCGACCCGCGACGACTCGACCGTGGCCAAGTTCCTCGCCACGCGGGGCGAGGGCCTGCATCACATCGGCTACCGCGTCGACTCGTGCGCCGACGCGCTCGAGCGCGTGCGCGCCGAGGGAGCGAAGCTCATCGACGAGGCCCCGCGCCCGGGGAGCCGTGGCACGACCGTCGCGTTCATCCACCCGAAGGGCTCGTTCGGCACCCTGGTCGAGCTCGTCGAGGAGTAATTCCGGGGCCGAGGGCTAGCCTCGGCGGCCATGGCAGCCGAAGAAGAGGATCTCCAGGCCACCGCCGAGGCGGAGGCGCTCCATGGCGACGAAGCGCCGATCACGCCGGCCGCGCCGCACCCGATCGAGGAGCGCCTCACCCAGCTCGCCGAGCTGCGCGAACAGGCCCTCCACGCCGGAAGCCCCGCCGCGGTCGAGCGTCAGCACCAGCGCGGGAAGCTCACCGCCCGCGAGCGCATCGACCTGCTCCTCGATCCCGGATCGTTCGTCGAGCTCGACATGCTCGCGCGGCATCGCGCGCACGGCTTCGGGATCGAGAACACGCGGCCCCTCACCGACGGCGTGATCACCGGGTGGGGCACGGTCGACGGTCGCAAGGTGTTCGTGTTCAGCCAGGACTTCACCGTCTTCGGCGGCGCGCTCGGCGAGGTGTTCGCCGAGAAGATCCACAAGGTGATGGACCTCGCGGAGTCGGTGGGCGCGCCCATGGTCGGCCTCAACGACGGCGCCGGCGCGCGCATCCAGGAAGGTGTCGTGTCGCTCGACGCGTACGGCGGCATCTTCTCGCGCAACGTGAAGGCGTCGGGTGTGATCCCGCAGATCAGCGTCATCCTCGGGCCGTGCGCGGGCGGCGCGGTGTACTCGCCCGCGCTCACCGACTTCGTCGTCATGGTCAAGGGCACGTCGCACATGTTCATCACCGGTCCCGACGTCGTGAAGACCGTCACCGGTGAAGACGTCACGCAGGAGGAGCTGGGTGGCGCCATCACCCACGCGTCGAAGTCGGGGGTCGCGGCGTTCGTGTTCGACGACGAGCCGACCGCGCTCGCCCAGGTGCGCTACCTCTTGTCGTTCCTGCCGTCGAACAACCTCGAGGACCCGCCCGCGTTCGAGGCCGAGGACGACGTCGATCGCTCGTGCGACGGCATCATCGACCTCATCCCGGACGCGCCCAACAAGCCGTACGACATGAAGAAGGTCATCGCCGAGGTCGTCGACGACGGCGAGTTCCTCGAGGTCAACGCACTCTGGGCGATGAACATCGTCTGCGGGTTCGCCCGCGTCGACGGGCACGTCGTCGGCATCGTCGGCAACCAGCCCCAGAACCTCGCCGGCACGCTCGACATCGACGCGTCGGAGAAGGCGGCCCGCTTCGTGCGCACCTGCGACGCGTTCAACGTGCCGCTCGTGACCTTCGTCGACGTTCCCGGGTTCCTCCCCGGCACCGACCAGGAGTACGGGGGCATCATCCGTCACGGCGCGAAGCTGCTCTACGCGTACTGCGAGGCCACGGTGCCGCGCGTGCAGATCATCACTCGCAAGGCCTACGGCGGCGCGTACGTCGTGATGGACTCGAAGTCGATCGGCGCCGACCTCTCGTTCGCGTGGCCGTCGGCCGAGATCGCGGTGATGGGTGCGCCTGGCGCGGTCAACCTCATCAACCGCAAGGAGCTCGAGAGCGCCGACGACGTCGAAGCGCGCCGCGCCGAGCTCATCACGGAGTACGAGGAGCGCTTCGCGAATCCCTACGTCGCGGCCGAGCGGGGGTACATCGACGACGTGATCGACCCCCGCGAGACGCGACGTGTGCTCGTCCGCTCGCTCACCATGTTGCGTTCGAAGCGCGAGCAGCTCCCGTCCCGCAAGCACGGCAACGTGCCGCTCTGACATGGTGGAGCTGCGATCCATCAGTCCCGACGCGTCACCGGAAGAGGTGGCGGCGATCGTGGCCGCGATCGGCGCGCTGCACGCGCGCGCGTCGGCAGTGGGTGTCGATGATCGCGACGACACGCTCCACGAATGGGTGCGCGCGGCGCGGCTGCAGTCGCGTCGCACCGGCCTGCAACGAGGTCCGTGGCGCTTGTCGGGCCGCATCGGCCGCCGAACCCGCGCCTGACCGGTCATCGTGTCCGCGACGGGGGAACGCCCGACCCACGCGGAGCTCATGAGCGTCGGGCCCGACGAGGTCGTGGTCACGTTCACGACCGAACAGCCTGCGTCGGTGACCACCCGGGTCGGCGATCACGACGTGACGACCAACGGGATCCATCACGTCGCCCGCGTGGTCGGGCTCGAGCCCGACACGCTCCACGGACTCTCGGTCGAGGGCGCCGAGCCCGATCGCTGGCTCCCGCCCACGGTGCGCACGTTGGCGCGCCCACCCGGCGCGCTGGTCGCGACGGTGGCGACCGCGAACGACGTGCACTTTGGCGAGACGGAGTGCGGTCGCACGGGCGATCCGAACATCGACGCCATCGGCCCGATCCTGCGGGCCGGGCCGGGCGACGAGCCGTACCCGCTCGTGATGGGCCGCGCCGCCGTGGCCGAGATGGCGGCGCTGGCGCCCGACGCGGTGGTGGTGAAGGGTGATCTCACCGACTCCGGGAAGCGCGAGGAGTACGACGCGTTCCTCTCGGTGTACGGCACGCTCGGCGCTCGCATGCATCACGTGCGCGGCAACCACGACGCGATCCGCGACCCGAGCCTGGCCATGTGTGACGCGCCCTACACCGTCGAGCTCACCGGCGTCACGCTCGCGGTGCTCGACACCACGGCGCCCGGCGCGATCGGCGGGGCGATGCCGGCCGAGCAGCTCGCGTGGCTCGACGACCTGGCCGCCGGCGCACCGCACCCGATCATGGTCTTCGGCCATCACCCGGTGTGGGAGCTCGACGCGGAGTTCCACGTCGACCCGGGCTACGTGATCGCCTACGACGACACGGCCGCGTTCTTCGACCTCGTCGCGCGCCGCGAGCGCATCGTCGGCTACTTCGCCGGTCACACGCACACCAACCGCGTGCAGCGTCCGGCGCGTGCACGCCAGATCCCGATGGTCGAGGTCGCGTGCGGGAAGGACTATCCGGGCGCTTGGGCCGAGTACCGGATCTACGAGGGCGGCTACACGCAGGTGATGCGTCGGATCGCTGCGCCGGCAGCGCTCGCGTGGTCGGAGCGCTGCCGGCACATGATCCAGGGTCTCTACCGTGACCTCGTCCTCGGCGCGATCGAGGAGCGCTGCTTCACGCAGCTCTTCTGACCGGCGTCGCGTCAGTGCGCCGCGGGGTGCGCACGACCGACGCCGCGTCGCTCGGTCACGTGGCGCCGCTCACGCCCGGCCACCGTCGGCAGCAGGAGCGCGGCGACGAGCCCGAAGCCACCCACCACGATGAAGAGCCAACCGTTGCGGTCGGTCACGCCGAACCAGCGGTCGATCCTCGCGGACCACGCGTCGACGACGATCACGATGCCGAACGCCAACGCGATCAGGCTCAGCAGCGCCATCAGCGGTCGCCCCGCCGGGCTCATCGCCGAGAGCAGCATCAACACGCCGAACCCGATCTCGCTCACCGCGAGCAACGGGGTGTGCTGGAAGCCCAGCACCGACTTGACGGGGCTGAACCACTCGTCGGCGTCGAGCCCGGTGCGGACGAGTGCCACCACACCGAACGCGATCGCGGCTGCTCCGATCACGAACCCGACGATCTGGGCCGGGCTCCACGCCGTGCCGTTGCGCACGACGACTTCCTGGTCGACGACGTCTGCCTCGTCATCTCGTACCGAACGTGCTCGATGTCCGAACATGATGACCTCCTGGGTTGCAGGGTGCGTGTACCCCGAACCCGCGGGTCTCATGCCCGAGACATGCGCGATCCGATCGAGCGCGCGCTACGCGGCGCGGCGGGTGGCGAAGCTCACGAGCTGGAAGTAGAGCGTGAGCACCTTCGGCGCGTAGCCCGGATCGGTCGCCCAGTTGCCGTCACCCATGAGGTTCCACGTCGGCACCCGGCCCTTGGCGAAGAACGTGTCGTACGCGGCGGCCGCGCGAACGGGATCCGATCCGTAGATCGGTGCCGACGGCGGGTTGGCCAGGTTCGCCGCCCGCGACAAGGGGTCGGCGTAGTTGCGCAGCATCTGGATCTGACCGCGCACGCCGTCGCGCGGTGTCGCGAACGGGATCTGCCCGACGCAGCTGTCGCACGCTCCGATGCCGGCGAAGTTGTTGTCGGTCGCGTTCCCGAACGAACCGGTCTCGAGGATCGCCTGCACGAACGCGAGCTCCGGGCGCACGTGCTCGAGCGCGCCCTCCTCCACGTAGATCTGCGCCAGCTCGGTGATCGTCATGCCGCCCATCAGGCGGTACCGCGCCCCGCGCGACGCGAACCACTCCGACATCTGGGCCGCGGTGAGCTCGGGCTCGCCCATCACGGTGATCGCGCCGGCCTGGTCGAGCAGGCGCTGCTGCTTCGCGATCAGCGCGTCCAGATCGTCCTTCGCCTTCTGGAGCCGATCGCGGTCGGCTTCCTGCGCGGCCTTCGCGTCGGTGAGCTCGCGCCGTCGCCCGTCGAGCGAGTCGGCGAGCGCGGTGAGCTCGCCGATCTTGCCGATGTCGCGTCGGGTGGCCGACTCCGCGTACTGCTTGCCTGCCGAGATGTCCTGGACGTGCTCGATGTCGACGATCGCGGTCTGCGGCGCGCTCGCGTTCGTGTACATGAAGGCGGCACGCGACTTCACCGTCTGACGAAGGGCCGCGAGTGCGGCGCGCGTCTCGTCGAGACGTGTCTGCACGGTGGTGAGCTCGTCGGTGAGCTGCGTGAGGCGCACGTTGGCCTGCTCGAGCTGCGCGGCGACGTCGACCTGATCGCGCTGGTTGCGACTCAGCTGCGTGGCGAGGTCGCGATAGGCCTCGGCGTCGGCTCGATCGGGGGCGTCCGCCGGCCGGGTCGTCGTGGTGCTCGTGGGTCCGGCACTCGTGGGTGCCGGGTCCGTCGGCGTGGGATCGCTCTGTTGGGCGTGCGCCGGGATCGCGCCGACCAGCGAGACGACGGTCACCGCCAGCGCGACGACCCCCTTCGACAGGCGCGAGAAGGACGGCGTCGGGCGCGGGAGCACGTTGCTACATCGGCCGGAACATCCCGATCATGTAGCGGACGCGAGTACGTCCCGAGGAGGGTTGGCGTAGAGAACGCCGCGTGCGCGGCACCCCAACGATCTCCTCGGGACGAACCCGCGCCCAGTCTTCCCCATTTCCGCGAGGTTTTCCACCCCTGACGCCGACTTCTCCACTTCTCCCTGTGGATAACCGTGTTCACCGCACGATCCGGGCCTGGATCCCACCAGGGCCGGGCCGGTGGCTCCGAGGCGGCCCATAACCTTGGGCAGCCGAACCGCCCGTCGACGAGAGGTGCGCGTGAGCATCGCCAACCAGGAGGTCGCCCGGGCGGTCGAGGGCAGGACCATCCCCCTGAACTTCCTCGAGACCGTGTCGGCGCGTCCCGACTCGGTCGCGGTGCGGTGGCACCGCGACGCGTCGACCGACGTGCTCACCTACCGCGACTACGCCGCGCAGGCGACCCGCCTGGCGGCCGCGCTCGGCGAACTGGGGGTGGGGCCGGGGAGCCGGGTCGTCCTGCTGGTGCGCAACCGTCCCGAGTTCCACGTGGCGGATGTCGCGACGATGCTCACCGGCGCGACCCCGATCTCGATCTACAACTCGTCGTCGCCCGAGCAGATCCGGTACCTGGCCCGGCACTGCGGCGCGAGCGTCGCGATCGTCGAGGACGCGGGCTTTCTCGAAGGTGTGCTCAAGGTGCGCGACGACCTGCCCGACCTCGCGCATGTGGTGGTGATCGACGACCCTCCCGGCGGCGTGCCGTCCGGGGTGTTGCGATGGGCCGCGCTGCTCGAAGCGGATCCCGTCGACCTCGAGTCGGCCGCGCACCTCGTCGCGCCGAGCGACCTCGCGACGGTCATCTACACGTCGGGCACGACCGGCGATCCGAAAGGCGTGATGCTCGACCACGCCAACGTGTGCTGGACCGAAGAGAGCCTGCGCCTCGCGCTCGGCTTCTCCACCGAGGGCTACCGCGTGGTGTCGTACCTGCCGATGGCGCACATCGCCGAGCGCATGGTGAGCCACTACAGCGGGATCACGCTCGGGTACGAGATCACCGCGTGCCCCGATCTCCACCTCGTGCTCGGCGCGTTCCAAGAAGCGCGACCGCAGCTGCTGTTCGGCGTGCCGCGCACGTACGAGCGGATCCACAGCGGCGTGCGCGCGGTCCTCGCGGGTGATCCCGACAAGGAGGCCGCGTTCGATCGCGCCCTCGCCGTCGGGCGCGACGTCGCGGCGACGCGCGCACTCGGCGACGAGCCGAGCGGTGCGCTGGCGTCGAGGTGGGAGCAGGTCGACGCGGAGACGCTCCGCCCCGTGCGCGAGCTCCTCGGCCTCGCCGACGTGCAGTGCGCGGTCACATCGGCGGCGCCGATGCCGGTGGAGATCCTCGACTTCTTCCGCTCGCTCGGCGTGCCGCTGTCGGAGATGTACGGCCTGTCGGAGTCGTCGGGCCCGGTCACGTGGGAGCCCCACCGCGTGCGCACCGGCACGGTCGGACGCGCGATCCCCGGGCTCGAGCTGCGACTCGACGACGACGGCGAGGTGCTGGTGCGGGGCGGCAACGTGTTCCGCGGATACCTCGACGACCCGGTGCGCACGACCGAGGCGCTCGATCCCGACGGTTGGCTGCACTCGGGCGACGTCGGTGAGATCGACGGCGACGGCTACCTCCGCATCGTCGATCGCAAGAAGGAGCTCATCATCACCGCGAGCGGGAAGAACATCTCGCCCGCGAACCTCGAGGCCGCGCTCAAGGCCCAGCCGCTGATCGGTCAGGCCTGCGCGATCGGCGACGGTGAGGCCCACATCGTCGCCCTCGTGGTGCTCGACGCCGAGGTCGCCCCCGTGTGGGCGTCGCGCCACGGCATCGAGCCGGGCTCCGTGCCCGGACGGCAGGGCAGCGCCCTGGCCGACGACCCGCGCGTCGTCGACGAGATCGCGCACGAGGTGCACGAGGCGAACGAGCGCTTCTCGCACGCCGAGCAGATCCGTCGATTCCTCGTGCTCGGCGACGAGTGGCTCCCCGACTCCGAGGAGCTCACCCCGACGATGAAGCTGAAGCGGCGCGGCATCCTCGCGAAGTTCGCCGATCAGATCGCCGCGCTCTACCGAGGCGACGTCGGCGCCGAACCCACCCCCCGCTGACAACTCCGTTTTTTTCCGTTTTGGCGTCTGCCAGCGACCGTAGAGGTAGCTGCGGTACGCCAAAACGAGAAGTGGTGGGGGATCAGGGGTCGGGGGCGATCACCACGCGGTCGACGACGTCGCTGTCGGCGCGGGCGGCGTCGAGCGCGCGGGCGGCACGCGACACCAGCTCCGCAGCGTCGAGCGCGTGCGTGGGGTAGCACGCGACCCCGGCCGACACGGTGAGCGTGTCGCCGACCGGGCTCGACCGCAGCGACGAGCGCACGCGGTCGGCGACGATCACCGCTCCCGGCTCGGCCGTGTCGACGAGCACGCCGAGTGCGGCGCGCGAGCCGAGGCGGAACACCGAATCGCTCTCCCGCAGCGAACGCCACGCGATCGCACCCAGCGCGGTGAGCGCCTCGTCGCACGCACCTTGCGGAGCCTGCTGGAAGCCGTCGAGCTCCCAGTAGATGACCGACACCGGCTGCACCTTGCGGCGCGCCGCGGCCACGACCTGCTGCAGCACCACCGCGAGGTGGCGCTCGCGGATGAGTCCCGACACGGGATCGATCTCCCAGTCGTCGGTGTTCGTGCCCGGCGGGAGATCGGGGTCGGTCCCCCGCGCGCCCGCGATCGATCGCTCTTCCGATGCCTCGGCGGTGAGCCGATCGACCTCGCGGCGGAGCCGTCGCGCTTGCGAGCGGGCCTCCCAGAGCGAGTGCTCGGCGCGCGTGCGACGGACGTCGACGAATGCGCCGACGCCGGCGGCGAGCACGCCGACGCCGGCGGCGACGAG
>DASUMF010000245.1:0-5630 GCA_036277835.1 Acidimicrobiia bacterium | reverse complement strand
GACGACGCGCTCGCGCCGCAGCATGCGGGCGAACGCGTCGACGGCGGCCGGCGTGTCGTACTCGTAGCCGAATCCGGCCTGTCGCAACCGCGTCGTGTCGACGCCTCGACCGAAGCGGAGCAACGCGAGCACCTCCGGTGGGATGTCGACGATCCGCGCCAGCCGCAGCGGCACCGCCGCGGGGCCGGTGAGCACAGGGGGCATCGCGATCCGCCGCCGCCCGACGGCGCGGCACACTCCACTCCACGTGATCACGTCGGGTCCGGCGACGTTGAACGTGCCCGCGACATCGTGGCGGGCCGCGAACGCGAGGGCCGCGGTGACGTCGTCCTCGTGCACGAACTGCAGCCGCGGATCGAAGCCGAGCACCTCGGGCACCGCGCGCATGCGCAGCATCCGGGAGAACACCGTCGAGACGTTGGTGCCGAGGACGTTGGCGAACCGCAGCTCCGACACGGTCACGTGCGGGTTGTCGACGGTGAAGTCGCGCACGAGCTCGGCGATCTCGACGAGCGAGCGCTCGACCGGCGTCGCCGGCGACTTCGTGCGGTGCGCGTCTTCCCGGAAGAAGTACGGATCCGCGGCCGCCGCGCCGTACACGAGCGTCGACGTCTTGAGCACGACCTTGCGCACCGAGCTGCCGTCGGCGCCCGCGGCGGCCAGGAGGTTGGTGGTGCCGATCACGTTCACCTCGTGCAGCTGCCGCGAGCTGGTGCGCGTGCTGTCGACCTCGAGGTGCGTGTGGATCACGGTGTCGACGGCCGTCGCCCGCACGATGCGTTGCAGGATCCCGTAGCTCGAGTCGGCCTGCACGAACTCGGTGCGCTCGAGCGGCAACATCGGCTCGCGCGTGTCGACCCCGACGACGAGCTCGACGCTCGGGTCGGCTTCGAGCCGCTGCGCGAGCCGGCTGCCCCAGAAGGTGCCGAGTCCGGTGACGAGGACGCGCATGCCGGGTTGCCTCAACCTCGCCAGATGCTGCGGCGCGTCTCGAGCATGCCGTGCACCGCCGATTGGATGATGTCGCGGATGCGCTCGGCCTCGTCCATCACGACGCCCCGGTTGTAGCGGTCGCGTCCGGGCGGCACGGTGAAGTGGATCGGCGGCAGCACCCGGATGCGCAACTTGGCGGGGAGCGGCACCACGTAGCCCAGCACCGGCCCGAACACGAACTGGTTCGCGGTGATGGGGAAGTAGGGGAGGTGCAGCAGCTTCGCGAGGCGGTCGCTGCTCGCGAGGATCGGCATCGTCTCGTCGTTGCCGACGATCGCCATCGGCACGATGGGCACGCCGGCGCGCATCGCGATCTCGACGAACCCGCCGCGTCCGAATCGGCGGAGCTGGTATCGCTGCGACACGTGCTTGCCCGTGCCCTTCGTGCCCTCCGGGAAGGTCAACACGAGTTGTTGCTCGTCGTGGAGAAGACGGAACGCGTTGTCGGGATGCGCGGGCACGCCGCCGGCGCGCGACCACAGCGTGCCGATCACCGGCAACGACCGGAACAGGTTCTCGGCGAGGCCGTACACGGGCCGGAGCAGCTCGCGCTCGATGCCGTGCATGATCGACGGCGCGTCCGACGGGATCGCGCCGCCGTGGTTCGCCACGAGGAGCGCACCGCCCTCGAGTGGGATGTGCTCCATGCCCTCCCACTCCACCCGTAGCCAGTGCCGGTATACGGGGTCGTACAGGGTGCGGGCGATCTCGCGCACCCGCGCGCTGCGACCCCAGCCGTCGACGTCGGGCGGATCGAGGTCGTCGGCGGGATCCAGCGCGGGCAGTGGCGGTGCGGCGATGGCGACCGCGTCGGGCTCGACGTCGGGAACGATGCGCAGCGGCGGCTCGGATGCGGTCACCGCCCCAGCCAACCCGGTGCGCGTCCCGGATGCAAGCCCGACCAGACCCTTTACGTCGCGCGCGCAGCGCCGGTGACCTGCCAGCGCGGCGTGACGTACCGCGCCGTCATCCCGACGAGCCGCGCCAGCATCCACAACGAGAACGCGCCCCAGAGCCAGAAGATCCCGGCGTCGAGCGCGTACACGGTGAGCGCGGCCGGGAGGTAGACGGCCACCGTCGCCACCAACATCGCAACCGCGAGGTACCCCGCGTCGCCGGCGCCGATGAGCACGCCGTCGAGCACGAACACGACGGCCGCGGCTGGTTGGAGCGCCGCGACGAACCACAGCAGCTGCTCGGTGAGGTCGCGCACCTGCGCGTCGTTCGTGAACAACGACGCCAGCCAGGGACGCGCGACCGCGACCACGACGCCGACGACGCAGCCGACGACCAGCCCCCACTCGATGATCCGGCGCGCCACCACGCGCGCCTCGGCACCGGCGTCGGCACCGAGGAAGCGCCCGATCATGGCCTGGGCCGCGATGGCGAGCGCGTCGAGCGAGAGCGCGAGCAGGAGCATGACCTGCATGGTGATCTGCTGCGCGGCGACGTCGTCGTCGCCGAACCGTGACGCGATCGCGGTGGCGGTGAGCAGCGTCACGAGCAGCGCGCCGGTGCGGACCACGAGTCGGCTCCCGACCGTCGCGTTGGCGCGGATGCCGTCGCCCCGCGGGCGTACCGACGCTCCCTCTCGCCGTACCGCGCGCCCGACGACGGCCAGGTACGCGGCTGCCGCGAGCACCTGGGCGATCACGGTGCCCCACGCGGACCCCGCGATCCCGAGGTCGAGGCCGTACACGAGGAGCAGCTCGAGCAGGAGGTTCGCGGTGTTGGCCGCGACCGCGATCACGAGCGTGGTGCGGGTGTCCTGCACGCCGCGCAGGTAGCCGGCGCCCGCGAGGGTGAGGAGCAGGAACGGCGCACCGAGGATGCTGATGCGCAGATACGTGACCGCGAACGGGTGCACGGCGGCCGACGCGCCCATCACGTCCGCGATCTGGGGCGCGAGCGCGAGGCCCAGCACCGTGAGCACCAGGCCGAGCCCCACCGCGAGCCAGAGGCCGTCCACCCCGAGCTCGGCGGCGCGACGGCGATTGCCCGCGCCCACCTGACGGGCGACGGAGGCGGTGGTGCTGTACGCCAGGAAGTTGAAGAGGGTGAACGCGGCGTTCAACACCGCGCCGGCGACGGCCAGGCCGGCGAGTGGACGGGTGCCGAGGCGGCCGACGATCGCGGTGTCGGCGAGCAGGTACAGCGGCTCGGCCACCAGCGCGCCGAGCGCCGGCACCGCGAGGCGCACGATCTCGCGGTCGTGCGGGCTTCGGCGCTCGAAGGGCATGGCCCGACGCTACGGAATGAGTGTCACACCGGGGCGCGATATTGGTCGGGATGGAGATTCCCCGATCCACTCCCGGCCCGACGATCCCGACGATCCGCTTCGCCGAGGTCGCGCGCCGCCTCGGCGCAGCTGCACACGCCCACGGCCTCGCGGTGCCCGCCTTCCGGTGCCCGCCCCGAACGGCTGGGGTCGCGCGCACGATCCGGCGCTACCCCGGCGGCACCGTGGTCTCGGTGCGGCTGCGCGACCGCGAGTTCGCAGCCGTGGTCGACGACATGGTGGAGGGCGTGCTCGTGGCGAACCAGGTCGCCGCGCCCGACGCCGAGCGCCTGCGCCCTGCGCTGCTCGCGGCGGCCGACGGCTCCGCCCCGGCGGGTGAGCCCGACGCTCCACAGCGTGTCGTCGCCGAACCCGAGGCCCGCGCGGCCTAGCCTCCGCCGCAACCCAGCAGCCCGGGTGGCGGAACGGTAGACGCAGGCGGCTTAAACCCGCCGGCCCTTCGGGGTGTGCAGGTTCGACTCCTGCTCCGGGCACACGTAGTGGCGCGACGAAGTTCGGGGCCAAGGTGAACGGCGGGAACATCTCGACGTCCAGGTCCGGACCTGGGCAGTGCCCGTCTCGCAGCCCAGGTGGTCGAGTGTTTCGACCTCGTGCGTCCTCGTCATTGACGTTCTGACGCCGCCGATGGCATGCGATGTCCGGCCGCGCGTTCTCCGGCGCCCCGATGGACGAGGTCGGTGTTCGCGAGGCGCTCGACTTGTCGTGCCTTCTCCCGGTCTTGGGGATCGCACATGTCGATCACGAGCTTGATCATCCCCATGGTCTCCGCGTGGAGGTCCATGAGCGAGTTGGCAAACGCGTCCACCTGCTCCATCAGTTCAGCCGCCGGCACGATTCGATGGACAAGTCCCATCATTCTCGCGTCAGTGGCGTCGACCTCCTGGCCGGCCATTGCGATCCACTTCGACCAGTGGCTCCCCACGAGTCGGGTGAGTCGGCTGGCGCCACCGCTCCCGGGCACACTGCCGAGTCGGACCTCTGGAAGCGCCCATGTGGTCTCCGGGGTACAGAAGCGGAAGTCGCAGGACAGCGCCATCTCCATCGCCGCCCCCATGCACGGGCCGTTGGCCGCGAGGATGATCGGCTTCTCGATGGCCTCCATCTCGTCGTACAGGAGATGGTGGGACCGATAGCCGCGGCGCCACCCGAAGCCGGGAGCTTCCTTGCCGGGCAGTCGTGTGCCATGACCGAGCTTCAGGTCGAGACCGCTGCTCATGAAGCGACCGACACCCGTGATGACCATCACGCGGAGGTCGTCACGTTCACCGAAAGCGAGCGTGGCCTCCCAGAGCGCGGCCGTCACCTCGGGACTGACCGGATTCAGCTTGTCGGGGCGACTGAGCGTCACCGTGATGACCCCGTCGCGCTCGCTGATCTCCGCATGCGGCTGGGACTGCGGGGTGGCCTTGGCGTCGTCGGACGCCGTCTCGGCGGCCGCGACCTGGCGCTCGCTGTGCGAAGCAGTCATTCCCGTGACCTCCCTGGTGAACGGGGCTCGAGCCTACGTGTGTTGACGTGGACGATCGTCAGGCGCCAGCAGTCGCGATCGAGGTCGCGCCGGAGGCTCGGTGGCGCACCTGGTCGGCGTATCGTTCGGCGCGTGGGGATGCCGGACCGCCGAGCCCGCCAGGTCCGCTTCGCCTTCGCCTGGGGCGCGGTCGGATCTCTCGCGGACCTCGAGTCGGCGGCACGACGGGCCGAGGGGCTCGGTTACGACGTGCTGTTGGTTCCCGATCACCTCGGCGATCAGCTCGCTCCGCTGCTCGCACTCCTCGCGGTTGCGCGCTCGACGTCGCACCTGCGGGTCGCCACGATGGTGCTCGACAATGACTTCCGACATCCCGCCGTGTTGGCGAAAGAGCTCGCGACCCTCGACGTCCTGACCGAGGGCCGGCTCGAGGTCGGCATCGGCGCCGGTTGGTTCGCCGACGAGTATCGATCCGCGGGCATCCCGTTCGAAGCCGCCGCCACACGCGTGAGCAGGCTCGGCGAGACCTTGCAGGTGTTGCGGGCGCTGTTCGACGGCGGTCCAGTCACCCATCACGGTGCCCACCTTCGACTCGACGGCTTCGAGCTCCGGCCCCGACCGCACCAGGTCGGCGGACCGCCGATCCTCGTCGGAGGTGGCGGGGAGCGCGTCCTCCGCCTTGCGGGCCGGTGCGCCGACATCGTGAACATCACCCACGTCGGCGGCGGCCTCGACGGCATGGACCCGACGGAGCTCACACTGGCGGCGTTCCAACGGAAGGTGGCGATCGTGCGGGACGCTGCGTCGTCCCGTGGTCACGTTCCCGAGATCGGCACCAATCTGCTGGGCGTCTCGATCACCGACGACCGA
>DASUMF010000244.1:0-2320 GCA_036277835.1 Acidimicrobiia bacterium | reverse complement strand
CGATCAGCGTCGCAGTCACGGGCAAGCAGGGCTTGACCCTGCTCGCGTTCCTGTCGAGCGGGTGCGGGTCGTGCCACTTCTTCTGGGATGCGTTCGCGGATCCCCACCTCTCGATCCCCGGCGACGCTCGCCTGGTCGCGGTCACGAAGGGGCCCGAGGCCGAGCAACCGGCGATGGTGAAGAAGCTCGCGCCCGACGCGGTCACCGTCGTGATGTCGAGCGCGGCGTGGAACGACTACGACGTGCCGGTCGCGCCGTTCTTCGCGCTCGTCGACGGCGGCTCGGGGAGCGTGGTCGGCGAGGGCGCGGCGAGCACCTGGGAGCAGGTCTCCGCGCTGCTCCACAACGCACTCGACGACGCTGGTCTGCTCGATCGCAAGGGTCGCCTGAAGGCAGGCGTGCAGCCAAGAGCACGCGCTGACCTCGTGCGCGAGCAGCGGGTCGACCGCGACCTGCTCGACGCGGGGATCCTGCCGGGCGACCCCCGGCTGTATGCGATGCCCGACGACGAGCCGAGCCCGAGCGCATCGAAGCGCGAGCGCGGTGGGTGACGCGTGGGTGCTGACCGTCGGCATCGCGTTGGCGCTCGTCGCGGCGATCCGCTCCAGCTGGTCACCCTGAGGGGAGTCGATGCTCGCGAGCATCAATCCGCTCGGGGAGCGGAGCCGGAACCGAACCTGGTGGGTCACCGTGTCGTGGTACGTCGCGGGCTCGATCGCCGGCGGCGTGCTGATGGGCACCGCGCTCGGCGCGCTCGGTGAGCTCGTCGATCTCGCGCTGTCGCCGACTGCCGTCGCGGTCGGCATCGTCGCGGCCGTGCTCGGCGTGGTCGCGCTCCTCTTCGAGCTGCACGTGGGAGGGATCATGCTCCCGACCGTGCGCCGCCAGGTCGACGAGGACTGGCTCGCCCGCTACCGCGCCTGGGTGTACGCGGGCGGCTTCGGGTTCCAGCTCGGGCTGGGCGTCGTCACCGTGGTGCCCACTGCGACCGTCTACCTCACGTGGGCGTTCGCGTTCCTCACCGGCTCGTGGCTCGGCGGACTCGTGATCGGCGCGACGTTCGGCCTCGCTCGAGCGCTGCCGATCTTCCTCGTGTCGCGCGTTCGCACGCCCGTCCAGCTGCGCGACGCGATGCGACGCTTCGCCGGCTGGGCGCCGACGGCGCGTCGGGCGAGCACCGCCGTCAGCGCGATCGTCCCCGTGTTCGCGGTCGTCCTCGTCGCTTGGAGCACTTCGTGACCGACCTCGACAACCTCGGCATCTCGGTGAACCTCCCGCAAGGTTGGGAGGGACGCGTGTTCCGTCGACCCGCGGCCGGCGAGGTCGCCGCAAGCGCGGCCGATGGTCTGGCGGCCGAGCCGGGCCAGACGACCAACGCCGTCGTGCACGTCGCGACCATCTCGCTGCCGCCCGGCGTCGGCGACTTCGCGAGCGGCGCGGTGGAGAAGCTGGGTGCGCTCGACGCGCTGATCGTGCTGTTCGAGTACGACCGCGAGGCCGCGACCACACCGCTGTTCGCGGCCGAGGGGCTCCCGCGTGTGCTGTCACCGGCCGACTTCAGTCCGACGATGCTCCAACGCGCGTTGCGCGGCCAGGCGGGGGTGCAGCACTTCTTCCACGAAGCCGGACGGGCGTTCTGCCTCTACGTGGTGCTCGGCGCGTACCAGAACCGCGCCCGCATCGTGCCCGAGGTCAACCGGGTGCTCGCGACGTTCGCGATCGAAGGCGGAAGCCCGCCGCCCGTCGCAGGCGACGTTCTCGACGTCATCGGTGCGCGAGCCGATCACTCGACGTTCGCCGCGCTCGTCGAGGAGAGCGGGCTCGCGCCCAGGCTGTCGAGCGGGGCAGCCATCACCGTGTTCGCGCCGGTCGACGGTGCCTTCACTCCCGCTGCAACGGCCGCGCTGCGCGCCGATCCCGATCTGCTGCGGCAGACGATCCTGCAGCACGTGGTCGAGGAGCTGCTTCCCGCGGACGTGCTCGTCACCCGCACCACGCTCACGACCGCGGCGGGCGGAACGCTCGCCGTGCGCGCCACCGCCTCGAGCCTCACGGTGAACGGCGCAGTCGTCGCACCGCCGCCCGAGGTGGCGACCAACGGACTCGTGTACGCGACGAACCTGGTGTTCGAGGCGCCGCGATGACGGCGCTCGCCGGTCCGCTGGCGATCGCCGCGTTGCTGTTGGTCGTGGGCGGGATCGCGAAGGCACGAACGCCGACCGACACCGCCCGGGCCCTGCAGTCGGTCGGCATCCCCGGTTCGCCTCGGCTCGTGCGCGTCGTCGCCGTGCTCGAGGCACTGCTCGGTGTCGCCGCGCTG
>DASUMF010000243.1:0-11331 GCA_036277835.1 Acidimicrobiia bacterium | reverse complement strand
GGAACGCCCACGTCGCAGCACGAGTTCGAGGTGCCGCCGACGATCACCTGCAGCGCCGAGGAGACCGTCCCCGGCGGCGCCCAGACGGTGACGTACGCGTGCGCAGCCACCGGCACGCGCGCCACCTGTCCCGACGGGGCGACGGAGCCGACCCTGAGCTTCAACGACGTCACAGGATCGTCGGGTGTGATCACCGTGACCAACACCTTCCCGACGCCGATGTCGGATCCCGAGCCCGCTCCCGAAGTGGTCGTTGCGCCGGCCTTCACCGGCTGATCGAACACCGCGACGCGGCCAGTCGAAACCCGCCATGGGTGATCCGGGCCGGCGACCGGTGCCGAATGACGCTGCGATGGATGCACAGCGTGGCACCGTGGTCGAACCGGTCGCCCGCGGGAGCGCGCGTCCCCTGAGCGAGTGGGAGCTCGACGTCCGGGAACGCCTGGTCGCAGGCGACGACACCGCGCTCGGTGAGGTCTACGACCAATTCTCGTCGCTGGTCTATGGGCTCGCCTTCCGTGTGATCGGCGACGCGCGCGCCGCTGAGGACGTGAGCCAGGACGTGTTCGTGTGGCTCTGGGAGCGACCGTCGGCGTTCGACCCCGCACGCGGCTCGTTGCGGACGTGGCTCGGCACCCTCACCCACCGGCGTTCCGTCGACTACGTCCGGCGCGAGGAAGCACGCCGCCGGCGTAACGAGCGCGATGCTGCTCGTCTCGCGTCCGTGCCCGACGTGGGTGAGATGGCCGCCGCGCTCGTGACCGCCGAGCGGGTGCGCGCCGCCCTCGATGTGCTCCCCGCCGACCAACGCAAGGCCATCGATCTCGCGTACTTCGGCGGCAAGACCTATCGCGAGGTCGCCGACGTGCTCGGCATCCCCGAAGGAACGGCCAAGTCGCGACTCCGGCTGGCGCTGCGCAAGATCGCCGGCGCGCTCGAAGCGGAAGGAGACATGTGGTGAAACCCGCACCCGAGCTCTCCGATTCGGAGGTCGAAGCGCTCCTCGGCGCGTACGCGCTCGACGCGTGCGAGCCCGAGGAGACGGCTGCGATCGACGCCGTGCTCGCGCGCCGCGACGACCTCGCGGCAGAGGCCGACCTGCTCGCGCGCGCCGCCGCGTGGCTCGGAGCGGCGCAAGCGCTCCGCGCGCCCGAACGGCTCCGATCGGCCACCCTGACGGCCGCCGTGCTCCGACGCACCGCGCCCGTCGACCCGGTCGTCGACCTCTACCTGAGTGAGGCCGAGCACTTCGCCGCCGTGCTCGACTCGCTCCCGCCCGGGGCGCTCAGGGAGGTCACCGCGAACGGGCTCACCGCCCGCGACCTCGTGGTGCACGTCGCAGCGCAGGAGAGCCTCCTCGCGCAGCTCGTCGGTCGTCCGACGGTCCCGTCGGTCGTCGAGACCGACATCGACGCCCGGACCGACGCCATGCTGACGGAATTCGAGGGACGCTCCATCGACGACGTCGTGGTGGCGTGGCGGGCGGCGGTCGAGGCGAACCGCGGCTGGGCGTTGGAGCATCGCGACGAGACGACCCTGTGGCGGGGCATCGAGCTGTCCCGTCACGACGCCATCGTCGTCCGGGCGTTCGAGACGTGGGTCCACGCAGACGACCTCCGCCGTGTCGGGAACCTCGCGACGCAGGCGCCGGAGCCACGGCACCTCGCGCTCATGACGGACCTCGCCGGACGTTCCCTCGGGCTCTCGCTCGCGCTCGTCGGGCGCGAGCGACGGGGCCGCACCGCACGCCTCGTGCTCACGGGCGACGGTGGCGGGAATTGGCTCGTCGCGATGGGCGGTGGCACCTCGAACCGCGACAACGCCACGGTCGACGTCACCGTCACCGCCGATGCGGTCGACTGGTGCCGCCTCGTCGGCGACCGCCTCACGCCCGACGAGATCGTCGTCGACGTGCACGGTGACCGCGCGCTCGCAGACGACCTTCTCGCCGCGGCGCCCGCGCTCGCATCGCTCTAGCGATCCGCCGGCGCTCACCGGCGATCCGCTACCGTGCGGCCGCCGATGACGCCTGCCACGCCCTCGCCGGCGCACAACGTGCCCGCACGCGGGCAGATGATCGGTTGGCTCGAGCTCTTCTACGACCTGGTCTTCGTCGCGGCGATCCTCGTGTTGAGCTCCGCGGTGTCGCATCTCCACGACGCGACGAAGATCACGCTCGTCGTCGCGGTGTTCGTGTCGCTCTGGTGGATCTGGCTCGCGACGACGCTCTTCGTCGACCGGCATCGGGTCGACGACGTGCCACAGCAGCTGCTCGTGCTCGGACAGATGTTCCTCGTCACGGTCGTGGCGATGGAAGGCCACGCCGGCGTCGTGCGCGACGCCCAAGCGCTCTCGGTGGCGTACGGGCTGTTGGTCGGGTCCGTCGCGGTCATGTATTGGCGGGTGGTGCGCGTCGAGCCGAGCTCCGAGGCGCGACGGCACGCGCTGCTGGGCGCGCTCGCCGCGGCCATGTTCGTCGTTGCCGCGTTCGTACCCGATCCGGGTCGGTACGTGATCTGGGTGGTCGGTGCGGTCGTCACCGTGCTCGCCACGCTCGGCCCGGCGACCGAGCGGCGCAGCGAGACCGCGATCGACGAGCACCACCTGCTCGAACGCTTCGGCGCGTTCACCATCATCGTGTGCGGGGAAGCGTTCGTGAAGGTCGCCATCGCCGTGAGCGATGCGCACGTCGACGAGATCGACATCATCGCGCTGGCATTTCAGTTCGTGCTGACGTTCGTGATCTGGACGAGCTACTTCGAGGATGTGCCGCACGCCGGGATCGCAGCCCGTCGGCGGTCGTCATGGGTGGGTCTCCATCTCGTGTTGCAACTCGCGATCGCGGGGACCGCGATCGGTGTGTCGCAGCTCGTGAAGACGGATCCCCTCGAGCACGTTCCCGCCGAGGACATCCTCGAGATCACCGCGACCCTGGCTACGGTGTTCCTCGCGCTCGCGTTCCTCGGGCTGTGCACCCGTCGCTCGCCGGCTCGCCCGCTGTTCCTGCTGCGGATCGGCACGACGGTGGCGGTGGTCGCGACCGGGGTGGGGTGCTGGCTGGTGCCGTGGATCGATGTTGCCGAAGGCGTCGCCGCACTGAGCGTGGTCGCGGTCGTGTACTCGGCGGTCGCCTACCGCTTCCTCGGCCGTACGTCGGTGGAAGCGACCTCCGTGGATCGCCCGTTCGGCCTCAGCTCTCGGCGATCTCCTTTTCGACGTCCTTGATCTCGCCGACCAGGCGGGTGATCTCGGCATCCACGTCGGGGGCGGGGTTGCCCGTCTTCTGCGCGTAGACGATGCCACCGAGCTCTTCCTTGAGCTCCTTGACCTTCTTCTCGAGCTTCATGTCGTCGAGCTTTTCCTGGCCCGCGTTCACCGCGCCCTTGGCCGCATCGGCGCCTTTCTGCGCCGTCTCCTTGACCTTGTCCATCAACCCCATCGGGCACTCCTCACACGCGTCGGGTCGGCTCGGCTGTCGCCACCAGTATGGCGCGGCCTCCGCCCGATGAGACTGGGCGAATCAGCCCGGGCGGATCAGGCGGGGAGTCGGCGCACGAGGCGGAGGTGGCGCTCGTCGAGTGCCTCCGGCGGCGCGAGGTGGTAGCCCTGCCCGCGCTCGCAGCCCAGTTCTGCGAGCCGCACCCGCTGTTCCTCGGTCTCGATCCCCTCGGCCGCGACCGTCATGCCGAGCGCGTGCGCCATGTCGATGGTGGCAGCCACGATCGCGTCGTCGGCCGCGCTCTTGTCGAGCCCGGCCACGAAGGTGCCGTCGATCTTCAGCTCGTCGAACGGATACCGCCGGAGGTACGTCAAGGAGGAGCCACCGGTGCCGAAGTCGTCGATGGCCAGCCGCAGGCCCAGGTTCTTGAGCGCGTGCAGGGTGTCGCGGATGGAGTCCTGGTCGTCGAGCAGCACGCGCTCGGCGACCTCGAGGCAGAGCAGCTGCGGATCGAGCTCGCGAGTGAGGAGCGCGCGGCGCACCCGGTCGGTGAAGTTGGCCTGCAGGAGCTGGCGCGCCGACACGTTCACCGACATCGGCAGCGCGGCGTGCGCCGACGCGTCGTCGAGCGCGGCGAGGTGGAGTCGGTCGCAGATGTCGTCCATGACCCACTCGCCGATCGGCACGATGAGCCCGGTCTCTTCCGCCACCGCGAGGAAGTCGCCCGGCGGGATCATGCCGCGCACCGGGTGCTCCCAGCGCAGGAGGGCTTCGACTGCCACCCGTTCGTTCGTGGCGAGGTCGAACTGGGCTTGGAACAGGACGCGCAGCTCCTCGCGGTCGAGCGACTGGCGCAGTGCCCGCTCGGTGAGCAGGCGGGTGACGGCCTGGGTGTGCATGGCGTGGTCGAACAGCTCGAAGCGCCCGCCGCCCCGACGCTTCGCCCGGTACATCGCCGCGTCGGCGTCGCGCAGCAGATCCGACGCGCGGTCGCTCGCCCGATGCGTGAGCGCGATGCCGATGCTCGCAGTGACCACGATCTCGGCACGTGCGAGCGCGAACGGGTGTGACAGCGAGTCGAGCGCGCGCTGCGCGAGCTCCACCGCGTGGGCCTCGTCGCGGAGGTGCTCGCAGATGACGACGAACTCGTCACCGCCGAACCGTGCGACCGTGTCCTCACGTCGCACTGCGCCGGCGAGGCGACGGCCGACGGCCACGAGCAGCTCGTCGCCCGCGTCGTGGCCGAGCCCGTCGTTCACGACCTTGAAGCGGTCGAGGTCGATGAACAGCGCGGCGACGAGCGGGCCGGTGTCGGGCAGTGAGTGGAGCGCGGCGTCGAGCCGTTCGACCCCGAGCGCCCGGTTGGGAAGGGTCGTGAGCGTGTCGTGGAGCGCGAGGAACCCGAGTTGCTGGGTGTGCGCCGCGCGGTCGAGGGTGATCGCGACGAGGTCGCGGGCTCGCTCCAGCACGGTGAGCTCGGCGAGGGTCGGCGAGCGGGGCACGCGCGTGTACACGCCGAGGTATCCGAGGGCGGTGTCGTCCTGCCCTCGGATCGGGAGAGCCCAGAACGAGCGCAGCCCGTGCGCGAACGCCCGCGCGGGCAGACCGGGGTACCGCTCGTCGTTGGCGAGATCGGCGAGGAGGAGGGCTTCGCCGAGTGCGCCCAGTGGATCAACGCCCTGCTCGAGCTCGCGTGCCGCCTTCTCGTCGACCTCGCGCACGTAGGACAGGGGGAGGGTCGGCGCCGCCACGCTCAGCAGCGCGCCGGAGTCGGGGTCGAGCAGCCGCACGACGGCCGCAGCGTCGCCGACGAAGTCTTCGATGGTGTCGAGCAGGATCTGCAACGTCTCGGCGACCGGTGCGCCGCTGAGCACGAGCTCGAGCACCTTCGTCTCGCCGATGCCCGCCCGCTCGAGCAGCTTGCGGTCCGTGATGTCGCGGAGGTTGGCGACGATGCCGGTGATCGCGGGCTCGGCGAGCTGATTCGTGAAGGTCGCGTCGAGCCACCGCCACGAGTCGTCGCCGTGGCGAGCGCGCAGCTCGCGGCGCACCGTCGCGAACGGGCGCGCGCGGAGACCCTCGAGCGCCTCCATCGCAGTGATGACGTCGTCGGGGTGGAGCAGCTGCGTGGCGATCTGGCCCACCATCTCCTCGGGCGAGCGACCGAGGATCGAATTGATCGCGGGGGTTGCGAACGTGATGATCCCGCCGCGATCGATCACGGCCACCGCGTCGCTCGAGTGCTGCACCAGCGCCCGGAACCGCGCCTCGCTTTCGCCGATCTCCTCTCGCGCCTGGTTGGTCTCGGTGACGAGACGCGTGATCCGCCATCCGACGAGGGCTGCCGTGGCGGCGACGATCGCCGTGAGCGCGACGGCCTCGTCGCTCGTCGCACCGTCGATGACGACGATGGCAGGGACGGAGAACAGCGCGGCGGCCAACACGACGATGCGGGCGCGCCCGGCGCGCACCAGTCCGGGATCGCGCGCCTCGCCGAACGCCCGCATCGACGGATGGAGGATCGCCGCGGCGAGCAACGAGTACGCGATAGGCCACAGCGCGTCGAGCACGCCTCCGTCGACGTAGGTGCTGTCGGCGACGAGCCGAGCGAACACCGTGTCGGCGATGAGCATCACCGCGAGGCCGGCGAACAGGAAGCGCGCCGACGTGATGAGGCGAGGCAGCGTGAACACCGCGTGGACGATGGCGACCACGAGGATCACGTCCATGATCGGATAGGTGACCGCGACGACGCGTTCGAACGTCGTGGTGCCGACGTGGGAGAACATCGGCGTGATCACCCACTGCCAGATGACCGCGCTCACCGCGAGGGTCACGATGGCGCTGTCGGCGAAGGTGTCGCGGCGGCGCGGGCCGGACAGCTTCCACAGCGCGATCGCGAGGCACGGATAGGCCGGCAGATAGAACAGGTCGGCGAACGGATAGCCGCTCTCGGCCCCGAAGGTGCGGACGGCGACGTCGTAGATCACATCGCCGGCCGCCGACAGCACGATCGCGACGGCGACGAGGCGCCACGGCCAGATCCGCGTGGGCTGGTTCCGGAGGATGCCGAACACCGCAGCGCACCCGGCCGCGATCCCGATCGCGTCGAAGAGGAACGAGGAGAGCTGGTCCGAGCCGCTCAGCAGCGACACGGCGGTGGCGCCGAGCGCGATCGCGAGGAACCACCAACTCACGCGACTCGAGAGCGGGGCCCGCCCCCGGTCGTGCAGCCCTGCCATCTGCACCATCCCACCGAGACCCTACTCTCTACGTGGCTACCTTGTCACGTAGAGTGACATCAGGCCGTCGGCAGTCGCCCGATCCAAGGATGGGCGGCCTCGAGCTGCGCCGCCAGCCCGAGCAGGAGTGGCTCCCCGTCGGTCGGCCCGACGAGCTGCGTGCCGACGGGCAGTCCGTCCGCCATCGCCAACGGCACCGACATGGCGGGCTGCCCGGTGATGTTGAAGGGCAAGGTGAAGGCGGCGAACGGGGTCGCGGCGGCCAGGGTGACGCCAGGCTCGGGATGGCTGCCGTCGACCGTTCCGATCAGCGGCGGCGGCGCTGCCAGCGTGGGCGTCAGGAGGAGGTCGAAGCCCTTGCGGTCGTCGGCCGGGCTCCACCACTCGGCCACTCGGCGTGACCATGCATGTGCGTTGGCGAGCGCGGCGGCGTGGTCGGCGGCGCTGAAGCCGGCAGCCAGCTCCGCGTACGACCACGTGAGCGCCTCGACGTCGTCCGCCTGCACCGACCGGCCTGCGATCTCGCCGATCCGCGCCAGATCGTGCGCGACCGCGGTCGCCGCGAGCACGAGGAAGGTGGAGAGCAGTTCGCCCTCGTCGAGGGCCGCCGGCGACGCAGGTTCCACGACGTGGCCGAGCGACTCGAGCATCCGGGCGGTGGCTTCCGTCGCCGCGACGCATGCGGGATGCACCGCGCTGACCGACGCCGGAGCGTGTGTGCGGATCCCGATGCGCAGCTGACCGACGGGCGACGCCAGCGCGTCGAGGAACGAGCCGTCGGGCGGTGGCGCGCTGTACGGATCACCCGGCATGGGTCCCGCGATCACGTCGAGCACGGCCGCGCTGTCGCGTACGGATCGGGTGAGGACGTGGCGCACCACGAGCCCGTCCCAGACCTCTCCCTCGTCCGGACCGAGTGACACGCGGCCGCGCGTCGGCTTGAGCCCGAACAGGCCGCACATGCTCGCGGGGATCCGGATCGACCCACCGCCGTCACCGGCGTGCCCGAGCGCGACGATGCCCGCGGCCACCGCGGCGGCGCTCCCACCGCTCGAACCACCGGGCGACCGGGTCGTGTCCCACGGGTTGCGGCTGGGCCCGTACGCAGCCGGCTCGGTGGTGGGGAGGAGTCCCAGCTCCGGCGCATTCGTCTTGCCGATCACCACGCACCCGGCGCCGCGGAGCCGAGCATGGAGCCACGAGTCGTGATCGGCGACGTGGCCGAGCGCGCGGAGGAGGCGATTGCCCAGGTGGTAGGGCTCGTGGGCCAACGGTCCGTCGAGGTCCTTCACGACGATCGGCACGCCTCGGAACGGACCGTCGGGCGCAGCTGTCGCCTCGGCGCGGGCGCGTTCGAACCGCGTGTGGATGATGGCGTTGAGCGCCGGGTTCCGCAGTTCGGCCCGCTCGATGGCGGCGTCGACCAGCTCGAGGGCACTCGCCGCGCCCGATCGGACCAGCGCCGCCTGCTCGGTTGCGTCGGCGACGGCCAGGTCGGTCACGGCGCGCACCGTATAGCGTCGCTCGATGCCAGGTGGCCTCACGCAGGAGATCGTGCTCGTGTCTGGCGCGCCGGGGAGCGGGAAGACGGCACTCGCGATCCCGCTCGCGCAACGTCTCGGCTTCTCCCTGATCGTCAAGGACGACATCAAAGAGACGATCTTCAGCGCGCTCGGTGGCGTTGCCGGGGAGATCGCAGAGTCCCGCCGCTACGGCCGGGCGGCGATGGAAGTGCTCTGGACGCTGATGCGACGCTGCCCGCAGGTCGTGCTCGACTCCAACTTCCGCCCCGAGTTCGCGGTGCCGCAGCTCACCGGGCTCGACGCCAGCATCGTCGAGGTGCACTGCTCGTGCGCCCCCGACGAGCTCGTGCAGCGCATCACCAACCGGGCGTCGGTCCGTCACGCCGCGCACTGGGACATCGAGTGGCTCGCGCGCTTCCCCGACGGCGATGCCGTGCTCGCGGCCCACGGTCCGGTCGGGATCGGCTCGCTCGTCAGCGTCGACACCACGACGGCCGTCGACATCGACGCCCTCGCGAGCAGCGTCGAGGCGCTGCTCCACTCGGCGCGCCGCGTCTAGCCCTCGCGCACCACGTCGGCCGCGACCTTGTCGTCGCGGATGCCGCGGAAGCGTGGCGCACGCAGGACGCCCGCGGACGTCCACTCGTGGAAGCGGACGTCGACGACGATCTCCGGCTCCACCCATCGCGGTGACGGCAGCCGCGGCGTCCTCACGAAGGGGCTCTCCTCGCGTGCGCGTGGTTCCAGCAGCGCCTCGAGTCGTTGGCGCTGGCGTTCGTCGATGCCCGACCCCACGCGACCGGCGTAGCGCAACTCCGCGGTGTCGGGATCGTGGTATCCCACGAGCAACGACCCCAGGCGTCCGGCCAGCCGTCCGTTGCCGGTGAGCCATCCGCCGACCACGAGCTCCTGTCCGGCGCCCGGCTTGACCTTGCGCCACGCGTCGCTCCGCTTCCCGGGGAGGTATGCGCTGTCGAGACGCTTGGCGACGACGCCTTCGAGGCCGAGCTCCTCGGCGGTGGCGAGCGCAGCCGCGCCGTTGCCGGGCGCGGCCGGTGGCGTCTGCCACGTGGCCCCGTTGAGGCCGAGCGATTCGAGCAGCCGGCGGCGCTCGCGGTACTCGAGCTCGCACGTCGAGTGCCCGTCGAGCCAGAGGAGGTCGAACAGCATGTACGCGACCGGACGCTCGGCCGCGAGCTTCCGTGCGGTCGCGGCGGAGCTCACGTGGATGCGCGGCTGGAGCGCTTCGAAGCTCGGCACGCCGCGCGCGTCGAGGGCGACGATCTCCCCGTCGAGGACGGCCTCGGTCTGCCCCAACGCCTCGCCGAGCGCGCGCAGCTCCGGGAACCGGTCGGTCGCGTCGTTGCCCTGGCGCGTCGTGAGCTTCACGCGCCCGCCGTCGACCGCCGCGAGCGCCCGCATCCCGTCCCACTTCATCTCGAACGCCCACTGCGCGTCGTCGGTGGGCACCTGATCGGCCAGCACCGCGAACATCGGCTGGAGGTCGTGGGGCACGGCCCGACGCGTCGGGTCCTGCGGCGGGCTCATCCGGTGGATCATCCACTGGTCGCCGCGCGTGCGGAAGAGCACGTACTTCCCGTCGACGCGCTCGCCGTGCAGGGTCACGATGACCTCGTCGTCGCGCAGCTTCTCCGGTTCGTAGGTGCCGTGGTCCCACACGGTCATCGAACCGCCCCCGTACTCGCCCTTGGGGATCTCGCCCTGGAAGGACAGGTACTCGAGCGGATGGTCCTCGGTCCTCACCGCCAGGTGGTTCGGCTTCGCGAGCATCGGGATGCCCTTCGGCACCGCCCACGACCACAGCACACCCTCGTGCTCGAGGCGCAGGTCCCAGTGCAGGCTGCGGGCGTGGTGCTCCTGCACGACGAAGCGCGGGGCGTGGCCGTTGCCCGCCGCATCCCCGCTCGAGCCAGGAGCGGCATCCCCAGCCGGGGCGGGTTCCGAGGTGGCGTCGAAGTTCCGCTTGGCCCGGTACTCCTGGAGTCGCGGTTCGCTGCGTCGGGCCACGGATCAAACGGTACGTCCCGCGCCCAACTACGGTGTGCGCGAAATGTAGGAGTGATTGCTCCCAGAGTGGAGACGCCCATGGAACGAACGATTCGCGCCGGTGCCGACTGGCAGGTCGTCGAGGCCGGCTTCGGCGACATCCGATACGAGCTGTCCGAGGGGATCGCGAAGATCACCATCTGCCGGCCGGAGGTGCGCAACGCCTTCCGGCCCCAGACCCTCTTCGAGCTCCAGGACGCCTTCAACCGCGCGCGCGACGACCAGGACGTCGGCGTGATCGTGCTCACCGGCGAGGGCCCGCTCGCGTTCTGCTCGGGTGGCGACCAGCGCATCCGCGGCGACGACGGGTACGTCGGCGACGACGGGATCGGTCGGCTCAACGTGCTGGACCTCCAGATCCAGATCCGTCGCACACCGAAGCCCGTGGTCGCGATGGTCGCCGGGTACGCGATCGGGGGTGGCCACGTGCTCCACGTCGTGTGCGACCTCACGATCGCTGCCGACAACGCGCGTTTCGGCCAGACCGGCCCACGCGTCGGCTCGTTCGACGGCGGGTTCGGCAGCGGGCTGCTCGCGCGGTCGGTCGGCCAGAAGAAGACGCGCGAGATCTGGTTCATGTGCCGCCAGTACGACGCGCAGGAGGCACTCGACATGGGCCTCGTGAACACCGTGGTCCCGCTCGAGGATCTCGAAGTGGAGACCGTCGCGTGGTGCCGCGAGATGCTCCAGCACAGCCCGCTCGCGCTGCGCATGATCAAGGCGTCGTGCAACGCGGCCGACGACGGTCTGGCCGGCATCCAGCAGCTCGCCGGCGACGCGACGCTCCTCTACTACATGACCGAAGAGGCGCAAGAGGGCAAGAACGCGTACCTCGAGAAGCGGGCGCCGGACTTCGACCAGTTCCCCAAGCGGCCGTAGATGAACCAGCCGGCGTCGAGTTCCGGCGCCACCGGACCGGTGTTGACGCCCGTCGGGAAGTGGGTCGCAGGCGCGCGGCCGAAGACGTTGGGCGCAGCGATCTCACCGGTGCTCGTCGGCACCGCGGCGGCAACCGCGGACGGTCCGTTGCGCTGGTGGCGCGCGCTCGCCGCGCTGGTCG